>JAJDNM010000062.1 GCA_022340665.1 Acidobacteriota bacterium
GGCACCGCACGTTCCGGTGTTCGGCCCCCCGGCTCTTCGTGGGGAAGCCGTAACGGCTGCTCCACATCCGGCCCGGAAATCATCACCCACGAATCGTTGGGCACGTGTCTCGCGTGTCGGGCAGCCGATCGACGACAATCCTCTAGAGCGTGCTCGATTTAACCGGACCCGGTGCCGTCGAGGAGGGTGTCGAGCACCGCCAGCAGGGTTTCGCGGTCGACCGGTTTGCCGAGCACGCCGTCCGGACCGCGAACACCTTCGTGCGCACCGAGGTACGACTGGCAGTCGTCCTCGAGCAGGGTGTCGTTGCCCGTCACAACGACCATCGGCACCTCGCTCCATTTCGGATCGCGGCGCAACGACACCAGGAGGTCGAGGCCGGACTTGCCCGGCAGCAGGGCATCGATGAGGATCACCTCCGGTTGGAACTCATCCAACATTCCGCGAGCGGTCGAGCAGCGGCCGGCGGTCTTCACCGCGAAGCCCTCATCCTCCAGGAAGAACGAAAGGTAATCGACAATATCGGGGTCGTCGTCGACGATCAGAACCCGCCGCTCGGATCCCGCCATCACTCGATGGCCTCTTCCTCGGGCTGGATGCTCGGCTTGGCGTCCAGCGGCACGCGGACCAGGAAGCGGGTACCGCGACCTGGCTCGGATTCAACCTCGATCGTTCCGCCATGCTTGTCGACGATCTTGTTCGAGATGAAGAGACCGAGCCCGGTGCCCTTGATGCCCTTGGACGAGAAGAACAGCGAGAAGATCTTTTCGCGCGTCTCTCGATCCATCCCGAGGCCGTTGTCCTCCACCTCGATGATCATCCACGGCTCCTCGCGCCGGACATCGAGCCGGATCCAGTGGTCGCCCTTGTCCTTGTCCATCCGACACGCGTCCAAGGAGTTCTCGAGCAGGTTCAGCAGCATCGCGCGAATCGCCTGCGGATCGCCAGCAAAGATGCCGGTATCCTCGGCAAGATCGATCCTGACCTCGGTGTCGGCATCGCTCGCCTTCTTTTCAAGGCCTGCCCGAAACTCGGCGACGATGGCCTGTAGATCGACATCCTCGACCACCAGCTCGCGGTCCTTGGCGTAGTAGAGAATGTCGAGCACCATCGAGCGAATCCTCTCCACGTTGCGCTGGACCATCTCCCAGCCCTTCTCGACCCGCTCCGGCTTGTCTTTGGCGAATCCCGAATTGACCATGTAGATGCCGCCGTCGAGACCCGTGAGCAGGCCCTTGATGCCGTGCGAGATTGAACCCACCAGCAGACCGATCGACGCCAGCTGCGATTGCAGCTCGCGAATCTGGGTGATGTCGATACACATCTCGATCACTGCCTCGACCTCGCCATCAGCGTTGCGGAGGGGCGCCGTCGTGCAGAGACCGTTGAGCTTTTCGCCATCCTCGGTGAAAAGGATTTCTTCGTGCTCCCTGGTCACTCCGTCGTCGAAGGTCTGCTGCATGGGACACACCAGGCACTGCTCGTCCCGGTGCTTGTACATCTTGAAGCAGCTCTGACCGATCGGATCGCCGAAGGTCTCGCGGAAGCGGCGGTTGGCGTGCTGGATGACCCGGTCCGGGCCCTGCACGGTGATGAAGCAGGGCACTTCCTCGAAGAGCTGGGCGAGTCGTTCCTGGGACCGCTGAAGTTCGCTTTGAAGCTGCTTGACCTCGGCGATGTCGGTGTGCATCTCCATCACGGCGACGATCTCCTCGGAATCATCCCTGATGGCGGTTGTGTGGACCATGACCGGCACTTCCCGCCCGTCCTTGGTCGTCAGGAGTTGCTCTGAGGGGTGGGTCTGGCCGTCCAAGAAGGTCGCCTCGACCGGGCAGTTTGGGCAGACCTCGTCTCGTCCCTTGTAGACCCTGTAACAGTACTGCCCGATCCGCTCACCAAAATCCTCACGAAACTTTCGGTTCCCGTCGATGATCCGGAAATCCCGGTCGTGCACTGACAGGTAACAGGGCATTTCCTCCCAATACTTCTGGTACGGGGACTCTGGCTCGCCCAGCCCTTTGGGAATGGTCAGCTGGACCTTGTCCACGCGGTCACTTCCTTTCTCGTCCAGGCAGGTCGGGTCGGCTCAGTTTGCCTTTTCCTTCCGGTGCTCGACGATGTGATGGGCGTAGGCCACCAGTTTGTCCTCGTCCACTGGCTTGCCGAGATATCCCTCGGGCGGCGGCACCGGCCGATCGTAGATCACCTGCCGGAATTCCGGGTGACCGGTGACCACACACACCGGGATTTCCTCGGTGGCCGGATCCGACCGCAGCTCGACGAAAGCTTCAACGCCGTCCTTGCCCGGCATAGACAGATCGAGGCTGATGAGGTCCGGCTGATACTCGCGTGCCTTGGCGAGGGCTTCGTCGCCGTCGGTCGCCGTCTCGACCTCGGCCCCGGCATCCTCGAAGACCATCGTGAGGAAGGCTCGAACGTCCTCCTCGTCATCCACCACCAGAATCTTGCGGCCGGCGAGCGGTTCCTTCTCCGCTACCTTCTTCACCTCGAGGTCGCCCGGCTTCAGCTCGTCGGGGATCTTCTCCGGCTCTTCGATGATCAGCGCGTTGGCGACCAGGTTGACCAGCTGCTTGACCTCGCAGTCGAGCTTGTAATGCTTAATCAGGTCGTTGAGGCCGTCGACGCAGTTGTGGCAACTGGTGACCACCACCTTGGCTCCGGTGGCGCGGATCTGGTCGGCCTTGATCTTGGCCGACTCTAGACGCCGCGGCGTGTACTCCGACATCGACATCGCGCCGCCGCCGCCCGTGCAGCAGTAGTTTTCGGCACGATTCGGATACATCTCCTGAAAGTCCATCGACACCAGTTTCAGGAGCTCTCGTGGCTCCTCGAAGAAACCACCGCTGCGTGCGTTGTTGCACGAGTCATGGAAGGTCATCCTCTCCGGGTTCTTGGTCGGGTCGACCTTGATCTTGCCCTCCTTGATGTAGTCCAGCATCGTCTGGACCGACGTCTCCATCGGCACCGGTTCGGTCTCAGCAGCCCAGTTGACACCTTCGAAGCGGGTCGAGCGGAAGCCATGGCCACACTCGGAGATGACGATCTTGTCCACGCCGAGTTCGCGCGCCTTTTCATACTCCCTCTTGGCGCACGCACCACCGAGCTGATCATCGCCCGAGAACAGGCCGAAATTGGTGTTATCCCAACCCTCCTCGGGCATGGTCCAGTCCTCACCCGCCGCCCAGAAGATCAGCGCCGCCTCCTTGATGGTACGCGGGTCGTACTTCACCTCACGGGGATTGATGCAATACATTACATTGGCGCCCTTCTTCTCGACCGGGATCGTGGCTTCGTCGTGGCCAAGGTCCTCCTCGAGCTCCTCCGACATCCACTCAAGGGTGTCGAGGTAGTCCTCCTTGAGGACGCCCATCTGATTGCCGAGCTCCCACTGGTCTTTGGAAACCACCCGCACCCCCTCGGGCATGACGCCGACGTGTGCCAGCAAACCGCGCATGATGCGGTTGAGGGTCGCCGTATCGACACCCATCGGGCAGCTGAGGGTGCAGCGGCGACAGTTGGTGCACGTGCCGAAGGCGATGTCCTTGAGCGTCTCGAGGTCATCGTCGGTCAGCGGTACTTTGTCCGCTCCCACCCACCAGGGAAAGGTCTTGCCCGTCCAATCGTGGTTGGCCTTGAAGAGCTTGCGCAGCTGGTCGGCCTTGTACGACGGGGTCATCTTGTGGTCATCCGGAAATGCGAGCACGTAGTGACAGGATTCGTCACACATCCCGCAGTGCACGCAGCCAACCAACGAGCCGACCACCTGACGATTGAGCTTCTTCGCCAGCTGCTCTTCCATCATCTTGATTTTGTGTGTCTTTTGCCTTGCCACCGTTGCCTCCTAACCTCGAACGACCGGATAGCTGCCGCGCTGCCCGAGGGCCCGACCGATGTATGTCCGGGTGAATGGATAGTAGAGATAGTGTGAGATTTTCGAGAACGGAACATAGAGCAGGAAAAAGCTCGTCAGGTAGAGGTAAGCGATCAGCAGGTTTTCGCTCGTCATTCCCCAGATTCCCATCAGATAGGCCTGCGTGCATGCGCCGAGCCCGAACCAGATGGTCAGCATCACGAGCGAGAAGTAATCGTCGGGAGTGCTGATCAACTTCATCAGTGGCCGCAAGACTCTTCGCCCAATCCGGTAGAGCGCGACGATGAACGCAGCGACGAGAAAGACGATCATCGTCCAACCCACCACCGGGATGCGCAGGAAGTCGGGCGCGATAGTGCTGACGAAGGCGAGGGTGATGCCCGCTACGACCCCGAGGTGGAAGATCACGAAGCTGAGGTAGAAGATGAAGCCCTTGGGCTTGCGGGTGCTCTCCATCGACCATGGCATGGCGACGTTGAACAAGGAGTAACGGGCTCCTCGTTTCTTGTCCGATTGCGTCGGGTTGCCAGGCATCGATCTGTCCTTGGCAAGCGTGAACGACGTCAGCCAGCGAATCTTCAGTGTGTAGACGATTGCCATCACCACGAGTGAGATCCAATGGACAACCTCCGCGGTGTGCAGTGCAGTACTCACTTCGTGCATCTCACTCTCCTTCCTCGATCTTCGCCTTGAACGGATTGAACTCTCGATTGTCGGGCGCGACGATCAACACCTCTACGAGCGTGCCGCCGTTGGCCAGATGCTTCGAGATCGTGTCTACCATCACTCTGCTGCACATATCGAGCGGGACCTGGTAGAGCCCGGTGCCGATCGGCGGAAAAGCCAGTCGTTTGATACCCTTCTCCTCGGCCCGAGACAGGGCCGATTTAACGGTCTTGCGAAGCTTTCCCTCCTCATCCTCTTCGCGGAACTTCGGGCCGTTGGCATGGATGATCCAGTCGGCCTTGAGGGCGCCGGCCTCGGTCACCACCGCCTCACCCGTCGGGCAGCTGCCAATTTCGTCAAGCTGCTTCTGGATGACGATGCCCCCACGCTGCTGTATGGCACTACCGAAGCCCGATCCCAGTTTGACGTCTTCGGTGATGTCGAAGACGAAGGCCTCGACATCCATGTCCGTGATGTCTTCCCGAACCAGCCGCAGGACCTTGTTGCCGATCTGTTTCTCCGCCATGACTGTCCTCCATGCTCTTATGAGTCCTATTACCCCGTTTCGAGTCCGACCAGCCTGCCGGTCACGGATCTGCCGGTTTCCTTCATCCATCCCGGATCGATGAGATCGGCCAGGTTGTACTCTTCCAAAACCTCTCCAACCCGAAGGTTGATCATCGCGTAGACGACTCGACACTCACAGGATTCAGCCCTCGGGCATGATTCGGGTTCCTCGATGCAGTCGACGACGCAGATCGGACCGATGGTTGCCTCGATAATTTGGCGGATGGAGATGTCCTCCGGCGACGAGGAGAGCTTGTAGCCCCCGTGGCGCCCCGCGACACCGCGAACCAGTCCGGCGTTGCGGAGAGACAACGCGACTTGCTCGAGGTACCCGTGAGAGATTCCTGTGCGTTCGGCGACCGACGCCAGGCTGATTGGCGTATCGGCGCCGCCTCTCCGTGCAAGATCGAGCATCATCCGGAGGGCATAACGGCCGCGAGTTGAAATCTTCATCGTGGACTGAAGATATTCCTATTATTCATACCTGTCAACTAGGAAATAATATATTCATCATTAATCTCAATCTCAACAAAATATTGACATTGTGGCGCCTTCGTTGGAGGTGCTATCGTGTTGCCGGAGAATGGCCGATCGAGGAGGCATTGATGGCACCGAAAACAGCCGTGATCATCGACGACGAACCGGATATCACGACCTATTTCTCGACTCTCTTGACCGATGCTGGATGGAAGGTTCGCACCGCCAACGATCCCAACGAGGGCATCACACTGGCCCGGGAGGATCCGCCTGCGGTCGTCATGTTGGATGTGATGATGCCCGAACGCGGGGGCCTCAGCACCCTGATCGCACTGCGCAAGGACGAGCGGACGGCTAAGATCCCGGTCGTGCTCGTGACCGGCATCCAGGAAAGCCTCAAAGCGGATTTCGGCGACTTTCTCGATCGGTTCAAGAAATACCACCCAGATGCATACCTGCAGAAACCGATCAACGAGGATGAACTGCTTCAGACCCTGGCCAAGGTCACTGGCGAGTAGGCCGCACGCTTTCCCGAACCTGCACGAGGCGCAGCGGCCACGAGGCCGCATCACCGGCGTAATTGACTCCAACCCTCGGTGTGCGGCGCACGTGATCTTCCGGCACCTCGATGCCGTCATCGCAGATTCTGATTGGGGAGTCCGGAACGCACAGATCGATTCCGTTGTCGGCAGTGGTGATCGCGAGAGCCTGGCACAGCTTGCCCGGGCCGTCAGTCAGCGACCCCTCCCCCACCCTCGGACCACGGCGTAATCGAGCGAGTTCGAGGCCCTCTTGAACGATACCGCCACGGATGAGGACCGCCTCCGGCCGACCGGGGCCGACCGTCACCACGTTGAGGCAGCTGTGGAGTCCGTAGACGAGGTAAACGTAGGCATGGCCAGCCTCACCCCACATGGTCTCGGTGCGCAACGTCCGACGGCCACCGAAGGTGTGGCAGGCGGGATCCTCGATCCCGAGATATGCTTCGACCTCGGTGAGTCTCAAAACGACATTTCCTGCGGGGCCGGTGCGGATCAGCAGCTTGCCGAGGAGTTCGCGCGCGACCGCCTCGGTGTTACGCTGGTAGAAGTCGCGCAGAATCACAGGAGGATACGACATGGGTTCAACCATCTGTGTCACCGGCGGTGCCGGCTTTATCGGCAGCCACGTCGCCGATGCCCTGGTCCGTGACGGCCACCGGGTGCTGATTGTGGACGACCTTTCGAGCGGGAGCAAGGACAACGTCCCGAAGGATTCGGAGCTTTTCGTGCTCGACGTGCGCTCCGAAGAGGCGGCCAAGCTCCTGGTTGAGCGAGAGGTCGAGATTCTCGTTCACCACGCGGCTCAGATGGACGTGCGGCGATCGGTCGCCGACCCTGTCTTCGACGCGGACGTCAACATCCTCGGCCTGCTCAATCTCCTCGAAACAGCTCGAGGCCAGGCTTTGCGGCAGGTCATTTTCGCATCGACCGGCGGTGCGATCTACGGCGAGCAGGAGGAGTTCCCCGCCGACGAGAATCACCCCGTTCGACCGCTTTCGCCGTACGGGGTTGCCAAGCTGGCGTGCGAGCGGTACCTCTACTTCTTCCACTCGGAGTACGGTCTCGATGCCACATGCCTCCGCTACGCAAACGTTTACGGCCCTCGGCAGAACCCGCACGGCGAAGCCGGGGTGGTGGCGATCTTCAGCCGCCGCCTGCTCGACGGAGAGGAGGCGGTTATCAACGGGGACGGGCTCCAGACACGCGACTATGTCTTCGTCGAGGACGTGGTTCGCGCGAATCTCGCGGCCCTCGATCGGCCGGGATTCTTCATCTACAACGTGGGCACGGGGGTCGAAACCGACGTCAACAGCTTGTTCGACTACATCGCACAGGCGGTCGGATTCGACGGCGTTCCGACGCACGGCCCCGCCGCTGCCGGTGAACAACGACGGTCGAGCATCAGCTCCGAGCGGATCCTCGAGGAGCTGAGCGTGACGGCGGACACTCCGCTGTCGGAGGGCATCCCGACGACCGTCGAGTGGTTCAGAGATAACGTTTGACGTTCAACGTTCTAACGTTCAACGTTTAACGTTTAACGTTTAAACGATTCTTACCAGTGCACCCGGCAGCGCGCCACCCTTGACATCGGCGGCCTGTCGAGGCACAGTCGCCGTCGACCAGGGCTGCCTTCGGGCAGGCTCGATGCGGAGGCAACATGACGATTGATCTCGATTTTTCCAAGCTCTCGGGGAGCGACGTGCTCGACATGGCGATTGCCATCGAGGACGAGGCCACGATCTACTATGAGCAGCTCGCCGATTGGGTCGGGGACGACAATCCGGACGTCGTCGATTTCTTCAAGCGTATGGCTGTGCGTGAGAAGCGCCACCACGACCAGATCGTCGCGCTGCGTGACCACCTGTTCGCCGAGGCTGTGAAGAGCCACGCCGACAAGGTCTCGTGGGCGGTCGAAGCTCCTGATGTCTACAAGGTGCCGGACGACGTCAATCTCCGACAGGCGTTCGAGGTCGCGATGGACGCCGAGACGCGGGCCCACGACTTCTACGCCGGCGCCCTCGAGTACGCCACCGATGATCAGGTGACCGAGCTCTTCGAGGGCCTGCGCCAGGCCGAGGCGGATCACAAGCGAATGCTCAAGGAGGAGATGGAGAAGCGTCTGGTCTGAACGTTCAACCTTGGAACGTTTCAACGTGTGAACCTTAGCAGGTGAGGTGGAGTGCAGCGGCGACGTCGCGGCCCTCGGCCGATAGCCGGTTGTAGCTGTCGACTGCTACGCCGGTCTTCTCGACCACCACCTCCGAGCCGGCCCGTGCCAGCGCCTCCAACGTCTCGTCGAGCACTCTGACACGGCCGAAGTACCCCGTCCCGAGCACCACCACTTCCGGAGCGGCCGCGATCAACTCTCGCAAATCCTCGACGGCATAGACGTGGCCGCCCGCCGCACGCCACCACGGGCCCTTGACCCCGCCGCCGGCCAGGATCACATCTGCTGAAAACTCTCGTCCGTCGACCCAGATACGGCCAAACGAGTAGGCATCTATGTGCATGCCGCGCCTGATCAACCGTAGGGAAAGACGACGGGATAGCGCGGGATCATCAACTCGCGAGCCTTCTCCTGGTCCGCCTCCGTCGGGCGAACCGTTATCACGGTCGTCTCGAGGTCCCTGAGAAGGGCCAACGCAGTGCTTCCGAGGCCGACGTCGAGCGGTCCCCTCTTCGAGTGACTGCCAATCACGAGCACATCGGCGCCGACCTCTTCCATATGAGCGAGAATCTCTCGGCTCGGCTTGCCCTTGCGAATTCGTGTCTCGACCTCGAGGCCTTTCGACCTGAGAGGCTCGGCATAACGGTCCATCTTTTCTTCCATCGTCTCGACATCGGGCAGCAGCTCTACCGGTGCCTCCACCGACAACACCGATACAGGAGCGTCGTAGGCGACCGCAACCACCTCTGCGAGGTCCCGAATCCTGGCCGCGATCGGGGTGATGTCGAGGTAGCGTTGCAGCGCCGCTGCTACACAGATCTTCTCGTAAACCATGGTCCTCCCTATGCATTCATCATATCTCGAAGCAGGCACAAATCCTGAAGACACAGCTGAGGGTGCGAAAAAACTCCCGTGCTCGCGACACGGGCGACCGAACAGGCAGATATCGAGTCCTGTCGTTTTCGGAGAATCCAGGCATTTGTTCTACACTGTTGGATTGTGGATATGGAACGCTTCGGAAAATACATCCTGGTCGACAAAATCTCCTCTGGGGGTATGGCCGACGTCTATCGGGCAAAGGTGCTCGGAATTCGCGGCTTCACCAAAACGGTGGCGATCAAGCGGATTCACCCTCACCTCCTCGAACGAAAGAGGTTTCTTAGGATGTTCACGGACGAGGCGAAGATCGCATCTCGCCTCGTCCACCCGAACATCGTTCAGATCTACGACCTCGGCGAGGCCGACGGGACGCCCTATATCGCGATGGAGTATGTGCCCGGGCGCGACCTGTTTCGAGTTCTCCAACGCCTCGGATCCCTCGACCGGCGGTGCCCGTGGCGGCTGGCCACCAAGATTGTCAAGGAGGTCTGCACCGGTCTCCAATTTGCACACGACTTTCGTTCACCGGACGGACAGCCCCAGGAGATCGTCCACCGCGACGTCAGCCCGCGGAACATCATCATCACATACAACGGTGAGATCAAGCTGACTGACTTCGGGGTGGCGAGGGCGCGTGATCGTGAGGAGCACACCGAGCACGGAGTCATCAAAGGCAAGGTTCGGTACCTGAGCCCTGAGGCGGCCTACGCCAAAGAAGTGGACCGGCGTTCAGACCTGTTCTCCCTCGGGATCGTCTTCGGTGAGATGTTGCTGATGGCCCCGCTCCGTACCGGCGACAACGAAATGGCTATGCTGCTCGACATCCGCAAGGGCGAGTTTGACCGCAAGCGTTTCAACACGATTCCAAAACCCCTGCGGTCAGTTCTCGAAAGGGCTCTCGAGGTCGAACGGGACGACCGGTTCCCCACGGCGGTGGATTTTGCCGAAACCCTCGAGGCGAAGTCCGACGAAAACTCGGCACCGATGAGCGAAGCGGAGGTCGCGACCTTCATGCACTCGCTCTTCGCAGACGACATTGAACAGGAGAAGCTGAGGGACGACGAGGTTGAAAAGGAGCTGCGCAGGGTTCCTGGAGACGACGATATTCTCCAGAGGGCGGCTGCAAGTGGCACCCCCAGGGCGCCCTCGGGCTCCCTCAAGAACCCTCTCAATATCTTCGCCGCGAGGGGCGCAGGCCCGGTGGCGGTGCCCGCCGTTGATGCGGTTGACAAGAGACCCCCTCAAGCGACCAAGGAGGGGCTGCTGCACGAGAGTTCGTTGTGCAGGGTGCTGCATCAGATAGCGGATGGTTCGGTGACCGGAATCCTCGATTTTCACCGCGACCCGATCAAGAAATCGATCCAGTTCGAGAACGGAAACCCAGTGTTCGCAGACTCGAACATCGAAAGTGAGCTGTTCGGCGAGCACCTCGTCGCGCAGGGCGTTTTGTCGCGAGGTCAGCACGGCGAGACGCTTGACTTCGCGGCAAGGAAAGGGCTGCGATTCACTGAGGCGTTGCTGGCCCTCAACGCCTGCACCCCCAACGTGCTGTTTCAGCAGCTCGGGGGTCAGGTTCGCAACCGTATTCTCGATCTCTTCAGCTGGATCACGGGTTCGTTCGAGCTCTATGAAGACGCGCCGATCACACAATCAGGCCTCCCACTGAATCTCCGCACCCACACGTTGATTCACGAGGGAGTCCAGGAGCGACTCCCGCTGGTGGTCGTGCGCCGTTTCATGGAGGGCCGCACTCCTCAAACGGTACTGCGGGTACCGGGCAGCATCCCCGCGGACCTCCAGCTTTCCGGTCGACAACAGCGGATCCTGCGCACCATCGAAGCCGAAGAGACGACCGTCGAAGAATTGGTCCGGCAGGAGAAGGACGAGGAGTGGCTGCTGCGCCTCCTCTTCATGCTGCACGAGATCCAGCGCATCGTTTTCCGTGACTAACGCGACGTCTGGCGCATCCACGTGAGAGCCGCAAAGACGCGAAGAGCGCAAAGAAGATCATTTGTGTTTCCGAAACGAAATGGGATTCCTTTGCGCGGCCTCTGCGATCTTCGCGCAGTTGGCGGTTCAAAAACCGCGGCTAACTTATATTCGTGGCGATGGGGCATTTCGAGTCGAAGAAGCTGTTGGTCTGGGGAATGGCAGCGATCCTCCTGTGGCTCGTGGCCGGGGTCATCGATCGCCGGACTGAGATCCAGGTCAGCACATTCGGCCAACGGCTCCAACTCGAGGTTGCCGGCGCGACCCTCTCGGCCCCAATCGCCTTTGACCATCTGACGTCGATCGAAATTCGTGCGATGGATTCCATCGATCCTTTGCGCGGAGTCGAACTCACCATCGAGGACTCCCGGGGCGAGGTCATGCGTCGGCGCCTGCCACGGAGGTTCCAGTTCCCGGCCGGCGACATCGTCCCCGTCGGTGACTGGGAGCTCGACGAGCTCGCCGGTTACGGTCCGGTGTGGCGAACCGTGGCGGAAGTGGAAGGACCATTCACGCTCACCGCCTCCTTCCGTGGCAGGTTTCACCACGACCTCGAGGTGATCCTGCACGGGGAACCCGGCGTATCAGTTGCGGCTCGGCGGGGGTTGATCAACAACGACGCGTTCATTCGCACGGCCGGCGGTGTGACCCTGGCGTCTGCGAGCATCGACCCGACGCCGCTGGCAGATTCGGGCGCCATTGCCGCCAGTGCACTCAGGGCGGTGGCCGTCGCCTGCCTCTTGATATCGGTCTTCACGGTCATTGGATCTTCTCGGTCATCCTCCACGCCCGTAGCTTCGAAACCCTCGAACATGTTGCCGTTGGCCTTCGCCCTAGCCGTAGGAGCCATGGGCATCTCGATCTGGATGGCGACGAGTGTTCTGGAATGTCTCCCCCACCTTCCGGATTCGGTGACCTATCTCCTGCAGGCGCGTTGGATGCTCGACGGTGCACTGTGGGGATCTGTGTCGACTGCTCAGGACGGGCTCACCGTGCCATTCACCTACGTCCTCGGCGATCGTTGGCTCGGGCACTATCCCCCGGGTTGGCCCTTCCTGATGGCGATCGGCCTCGCACTTGGAGCACCGTGGCTGGTGGCACCGGTTCTCGGCGGAATCTTCGTGATGCTCCTCTACCTCACCGGTCGCGAGCTCGATCGACCGTCCACCGGTTTGGTCGCCGCGTCGCTCGGCCTGCTGTCACCGATGGTTCGCATTATTTTCAGCAGTATGCTGTCGCATGCGGCTGCCGCCACTCTCATTCTCGCGGGCCTCTGGTTGTTCCTCATATCACGCCGGACCGGGGGATGGTCGCCAGCCGCCATTTCGGGGGCGTGCTTCGGATTGGCCTTCGGGATCCGGCCCCTTTCTACAATGGCTGCGGCCGTTCCCGTGGCAGCCGCTTGCGGCGCCGTCTTCCTGATGCGCCACCGATCCGCCTCACGAACGCCGGCGATCGGTTGGTTTGCCGGGGCCGTTGTGGCGGCCCTGCCCACTCTGGCCGCCAATCTCGCCATCACCGGCAACGCTTTTGCGTTTCCCTATTCGCTGGCCGGCAAGTCGATGTATCTCCCATCGAATCTGCCGTTCGGGATCCGCAATCTCGACGTTCTGTTGTACACAGCCGGCAATGTGTTGCACGGCTGGGGCTGGCCATACTTCCATGGACCATTCTGGGTAGCTCTCGCGTTTGCCTTCGGCCTGTTGCCGTTCCTGCTCCGCCGGCAAACGGCAACCGACCTTCTCCTGGCGATGGTGATCGGATCCGTGGCGATTGCCCATCTCGGCAGTCGCGGCCACGGTCTCCACGGCTTTGGCCCGCGATACCTCTTCGAGGTGTTCGGCCCCCTCTTGCTGCTCAATGCGAGGGGTTTCACCGAGCTCGCACGCCATGGTCGTCAGGGGGCCCACTCGGGCAGTCGGGCCGCCACAGCGATCGCAGCGGGCCTGTTTGTGGTCCTGTGCGGCTTCGCCGCAGCTGCCCTCCCGCAGCGGCTCGCCCTCTATCACGGTTACAACGGGATCGACGGGTCTCTCGAACAGCAGATTATGGAGGCAGGTCTCGAGCGGGCTCTGATTCTGCTGCCCAAAGGAGATTGGCGTGGCTGGGCGATGGCGTCTCGGATGATCGATCCAGCGCCTGATGCCGACCTGATCTTCCTCCAGGCCGAGCCTAAGGACGCGGTGGTCACCCAGGTCGCCGGTGGCCGCCCGATCTTCGCCTGGCGCGACGGCCGGCTGATTGAAGTCAAGCATTTTGTCAACATTGTCGAGGCCCAAGCCGACTCATGTCGCCCTGGCCCCGACCACCCTCCCTGATTGAACCGCAAAGACGCAAAGGCCGCAAATAAAATCCCCGGTGTATCCGAACTCAATTGCATAGCTTCGCGCGGACTTAGCGACCTTGGCGGTCCTGGCGGCTCGTAAACACGCGGGTTGAACTTGAATCTCGAATCTTGGACCAGCATGATTGGCGAACGATGAACGGCGTGACGAAATCCTGGCGCGCGGGCTATGTGCGGCTCCTGAAGAATGGTGAGCTCGAGCAACGGGCACAAAAGCTTGGTGCCATGCTGACCGACTGTGAAGTATGCCCTCGCTCGTGCAGGGTGGATCGGCGCCGCGATGTCGGCGAGTGCGCCACCGGCTCCGACGCCGTCATCGCGTCCTGGAACCCGCACCACGGAGAAGAACCTGTCATTTCCTGCAGACGCGGTTCGGGGACCGTCTTCCTCGCCAACTGCAACCTTCGCTGTGTCTTTTGCCAGAACCACGACATCTCCCAGCAGCCACGTTCGTTTGCAGGGCAGTCCATCGCCGACGAGGAGCTCGCCTCCATCTTCCTCGAACTCCAGGATCGCGGCTGCCACAACATCAACTGGGTCTCCCCATCGCATCAGGTTCCGCAGCTCGTACGGGCCCTACAGGTGGCCGCGACCCGCGGCCTCTCGATTCCGATCGTCTACAACACGAACGGGTATGATTCGGTCGAGACTCTGCGGCTGCTCGACGGCATCGTCGACATCTACATGCCGGACCTCAAGTACGCGGATCCCGAAACGGGGCGGCGGCTGTCAACCGTCGGGGACTATCCAACTCATGCGCGCAGGGCGCTGGTCGAGATGTTCCGCCAGATAGGTAGCGAATGGGAGCTCGGCCCCGAGGGTGAGCTGAGGCGTGGTCTGTTGGTGAGGATGTTGGTCCTCCCGGGCGACCTCGCCGGCATCGAGGAAAATCTCGCATGGATCGCCTCTACGCTGTCGCCCGAAGTCGCAATCTCCCTCCTTGCACAGTACCGGCCAGCCCACCGAGCACTGCGCTCGCCGGACCTCGGCGACATCGCCCGCGGAATCAACCGCGAGGAATGGCGGAGTGCGGTCACGGCGCTCGAAAAGAACATGAGTGGCGATCGGCATCATGTGCAAGGAGTGTGGCTTTGAATTTTGAATTATGAGTTTTGAGTTTTGAATTCCTACCCACCTCCGCGAAATACGGGAGGAAGGGCGGGTTTTCCGAGCGCCGGAGGCGCGACAGATGTTTAGCCCCAGTTTCATGGGCCTCCAAATCCTCGAGCCGCGAAGCGGCGACAGAGATCCGGCTTCGACCACGGCGAGGCGACCTAACGCGCTCGCTTCCTCGGGCCGGTCATCTTCTCGGGGTCGAGGACTGCTGTCATTTCCTCCTCCGTCAGAAGACCCTTCTCGCGCACCAGTTCGACGATCCCACGTCCGGTTTCGAGGGCCTCCTTGGCGAGCTCGGTCGTGGCATCGTAGCCGAGCACCGGGTTGAGGGCGGTCACGACGCCGATGCTGCGCTCTATGTACTCGCGGCACACATCGGTGTTCGCAGTGATGCCGTCGACGCAATGAACCCGCAGGGTCGATGCAGCATTCATGAACATTGTCTGCGACTCGAGAATGCAGTCCGCAATCACCGGCTCCATGACGTTGAGCTCGAGCTGGCCAGCTTCCGCAGCCAGGGTCACCGCCAGGTCATTGCCGATCGCACGGAAGCACACCTGGTTGACGACCTCGGGAATCACCGGGTTGACCTTGCCAGGCATGATCGACGACCCGGGCTGCAGGCGAGGGAGATTGATCTCGTTGATCCCGGCCCTCGGGCCGGAGGACAGCAAGCGGAGATCGTTGCAGATCTTTGACAGCTTGATGGCAACGCTCTTCTGGCAGGCCGAGTAGAGCACGAACGGCTGTGTGTCCTGCGTAGCCTCCACCAGGTCCGGCGCGAGCCGGATCGCCTTGCCGGTGATCTCGACGAGATGTTCGACACAGCGCTCCGCGTAGCCTTCTGGTGCGTTGAGTCCGGTGCCGATGGCAGTGCCGCCCATGTTGACCTCGAGCAGCGTCTCCTCGCACTCGGAAAGTGCGTCGATCTCGTTGTCGAGGCTCTCCGCCCAGGCATCGAACTCCTGGCCGAGTGTCATCGGGACGGCGTCTTGAAGCTGGGTTCGACCCATTTTGAGCACACCCGCAAACTCCTCCCCCTTCGTTCGAAGGGCCGCCACCAGTGCTCGAAGTTCGCAGACGAGACGCGTGTTGCCGAGCGCGATGGCGACGTGCAGAGCGCTCGGATAGACGTCATTGGTGGACTGCGAGCAGTTGACGTGGTCGTGTGGATCGCAGTGTGCGTACTCGCCCTTGGCATGACCCATCAGCTCGAGTGCACGGTTGGCGATGACCTCGTTGGCGTTCATGTTGGTCGAGGTGCCGGCTCCGCCCTGAATCACGTCGACCGGAAACTGGTCGTGGAGCGCACCATCGATGATCTCGCGGCACGCGCCTTCGATGCCCTCGAGAACGCTGGCGGATAGTCTGCCGCATTCGTGGTTGGCGCGCGCCGCCGCGAGCTTGACCATGGCGAGGGCCCGAATGAGTTCCGGGTACTGACTGATCGGAACCCCCGTGATGTGAAAGTTTTCGATCGCCCGCTGCGTCTGAATGCCGTAGTAGGCGTCGGTCGGCACGGCCTTCTCACCGAGCAGATCATGTTCGATTCGGGATGAGGGCATGTCGAAGCCTCCAGGTTCGGGATAGGAGCCTTATAGCACGTGGATGCTGGATGCTGGATGCTGGATGCTGGATGCTGGATGCTGGATGCTGGATGCTGGATGCTGGATGCTGGATGCTGGATGCTGGATGCATCAAATCGATAAGTCGTCTCGCTGACGTGTCAAGGGGTGGGTGGGCGTATCGAGAATCCAGTATCTAGGATCCAGCATCGGGTGGTCGGGGGGATCGAGCAGCGAGTATCGATAGAAGGACCTCAGTCGGGCGGGTGGGCGAGAAACTCGAAATCCGAAATCCCAATTTCAAAAATCGCCTGAACAGGCACGGTTACACTGTCCGGCATGGGAAAAAAGCACCGCAAGACGTTGTATCTAGTTGACGGCCCCAACATGGCGTTTCGCGCCTTCTACGCGATCGGGGGTATGACCAACTCGCAGGGCCTGCCGACCAATGCTCTCTTCGGCTTCACCAATATGCTGCTCAAGCTCATCCGGGACGAAAGACCGGATTATCTCGCTATCACCTGGGACCCCAAGGGCGGTTCCTTCAGAGAAAGCGTCTACCCCGACTACAAGGGAACACGAGCGGAAATGCCCGACGCGTTGCGCGCCCAGATGCCTCATTTCACGCGCATCGCCGAAGCCTTCGACGTGCCGTTTCTCTGCATCGAGAATTTCGAAGCTGACGACGTGATGGGCACGCTCGCCCGCCGCCACGAAGGCGAGCTCGATGTCGTGCTCGTGACCTCAGACAAGGACCTCATGCAGCTGGTGTCGGACAACGTCACCCTTTTCGACTCGATGAAGGATCGACGCATCTCTTTTCCCGAAGTGGACGAGAAGTTCGGATGCACTCCCGAGCTGGTACCGGACGCGCTTGGCATCTGGGGCGACTCGTCGGACAACATTCCGGGCGTCAAGGGCATCGGCGAGAAGGGGGCCAAGGCCCTGCTCGCGAAGTGGAATGGCCTCGACGACATCTACGAGCACATCGACGAGATCACGCCGCCGGGCACCAGGGCCAAGCTCGAAAACGACCGCGACAACGCCTACCTTTCCCGTGATCTCGCGACAATTCGTGTCGACGCTCCGGTCGACGTCGAGCTTGAAGCACTCGCCCTCCAGTACCCACCGCCCGAGGACCGCGCCCAGGAGCTGTTCACCGAACTCGAGTTCCGTACGCTGCTCAAGCAGTTCGGCGGCGAGATGGCGTCGATCAAGCGCGATGCGTATCGCCTGGTAACGACTGCCGAAGAGCTCGAGGAGCTTCGGTCGGTGCTGGCTGCAGCCGAACGATTCGCGCTCGACACCGAGACGACGTCGCTCGACGCCCTGCAGGCAGGCCTCGTCGGCCTTTCTTTCTGCGCTGACCAGGAGGTCGCCTGGTACGTTCCGGTGGCCCATGCAGTTCTCGAACCACAGCTCACCTGGGATGCCGTTCGCGAATCGCTCGCGCCGCTGATCGAAAGCCCCGAAGTGGGCATCGTTGGCCAGCACCTCAAGTACGATCTCAAGGTCCTCGCGAAGCACGGTGTCGAGCTCGGCGGCATCGACGGCGACACTCTGATCGCCGACTACCTCCTGAGCCCTGATCGACGCTCGCACAAGCTCGACGATCTCGCTTTGATCCACCTTTCCCACCGAATGATTCCGTACGACGAGGTCGCCGGCGGCAAGGGAAGTTTCGCCGAGGTCGGTCTCGAGGATGCCCGCGATTACGCTGCCGAGGACGCGCATGTGACCTGGTTGCTCGATGCCAAGCTCGAGCCGATGCTCGCGGAGGCGGAGCTCGACCGCCTTTACCACGAACTCGAACTACCCCTGATCCCGGTCCTGGCACAGATGGAAACCAACGGAATTGCAGTCGACCGGGCGGTCCTCGAAGACCTGTCAATCGAGCTTGCGAAACGCGTGGCGGAGGCAGAGGCACAGTGTCATGAGGCCGCCGGCCAGGAGTTCAACATCGGCTCCGTCAAACAGCTGCGCGAAATCCTCTTCGACAAGCTCGACCTGCCGGTAATCAGGAAGACAAAGACTGGGCCCTCGACGAATGAGGCGGTGTTGTCCGAGCTCGCGCTACAGCATCCTCTGCCGCGGGCAATCCTCGACTACCGTTCTCTGGTCAAGCTCAAGAACACCTACGTCGATCCGTTGCCCGAACTGATCAACCCGGAGACCGGCCGCATCCACACCCATTTCTCGCAGACCACCGCGGCCACCGGACGGCTCTCTTCCACCGATCCCAACATGCAGAACATTCCGGTTCGCACCGAGGAGGGCCGCCGCATCAGAACTGCGTTCATCGCTCCGCCCGGGCGCGTCCTGCTTGCCGCGGACTACTCGCAGATCGAACTGAGGATACTCGCCCATCTCTGCGGTGGTACCGGTGGTTTCGCCGATGCCTTCTCCCGCGGAGTCGACGTGCATGCCGAAACTGCCGTCGGGCTCTTCGACGTGCCGGCGTCCGAGGTCACCCGCGAGATGCGAACCATCGCCAAGGCGGTGAACTTCGGGATCGTCTATGGCCAGAGCGCCTTCGGACTCGCACAAACGCAGCGGATCTCGAGGGGTGAAGCGGCCGAGTACATCAGGCGATTCAAGGAACGGTTCCCCGAGATCGAAGAGTACCGGCAACGGACCCTGGAAGAGGCAGCTGTGAACGGCTACGTCGAAACCTTGATGGGCCGCAAGCGACCGGTACCCGATCTCCAGAGCGGCAACTTCGCGGCACGCGCGGCGGCCGAACGGGTCGCCATCAATACACCGGTTCAGGGCAGCGCCGCCGACCTCATCAAGAAGGCGATGCTCACCATCGATGCCCGCCTGCGAACGGAGTTCCCCGACCAGCTGCTCCTCCTCCAGGTGCACGACGAACTCCTTCTCGAGGTCGACGAAGACAAGGCCGACGAGGTCGGCGAAATGGTGCAGGAAGAAATGGCTTCGGCGATGGAGCTGTCCGTGCCGCTGGTGGTCGACCTGGGCACGGGCCAGAACTGGGAAGAAGCGCACTGACGAATTCGGAATTCGGATTTCGGAATTCGGGCCCGGCCGGCGCTTCTCGCTTCGGTGTGCAAGGTGCCACCCGTCACATTGTCTTGGTTGCTCTACCATCAGGTGCGCGCCTATGACAATGCGACGAGTGGCACCTGTGTCGTCGATGCAGTTCGCGCTTTTTACCGTGGAAGGGTGGCACCTGTGTCGTCGAAGCGGCAGTGCGCTCTCCATTGAGGGGCGAAATGTGTTGACGCCTCCTTGGCGCGGTCGTAGGGTGGCGTAGGCGGAACGGTGAAGGGAAGCCGGTGAAAATCCGGCGCGGCCCCCGCCACTGTGACCGGGGACGAGCCGCTCATGCTGCCACTGGTTGAATCGGTCTGCGGGCTGACAAACTGGGAAGGCGAGCGGTTGCGATCGATCCGGGAGTCAGGAGACCTGCCGTTCCAATTAGAGAAACGGGAGGTTTCGCATGCCGAACACTGTCAGGCCACCCCTTGTGCCAACCATGACTTCGGTCGTGTTAATGACTGTGGCCTCACTGGCGTTCAGCCAGCAACCGTCCAAAGCTCAGTCGCCGTCAAAACCGTCGTTCGCGGAGGAAGTCACGGTCACCGCGACCGGAATCGAAATCGATATCGACGAGGCTCCGGCTGCGGTCACAGTCATCGCCCGGGACGAAATGGATGATGCCCAGGCGGACAGGGTCGTCGACATGCTACGAAGAGTGCCGTCCGTGGCGGTCGTCGGCTCCGGTAACGAGGGCAAGCTGACCTCGATCTTCACCCGTGGCACGAATTCAAACCAGACCCTGGTCATGCTCGACGGTGTGCGGCTCAACACGCCGTTCTTCGGCGGTTTCGACTGGAGCCGACTGAGCACCGGCGGTCTGGAACAGATCGAGATCGTTAGAGGTCCCTACTCATCTCTCTGGGGAGCAGACGCGGTCGGGGGAGTCGTCCACCTGCGATCGCGGCAGGCCCGGGAGGGCTTCGAAGGTCGGCTCTTGGGCGAGGGCGGCTCGAACGGCTGGCAACGTCTGGAAGCGGAAGTCGGTTGGGGCAACCAGATGCTCGACGTCTTTGCGTCCGGCTACGATCGGCAAGGAGACGGCGAGCTCGATAACTCTGACTTTTCAAGCCGTCAGTTTCTGATCAACGCAGGCGTCAACTTCGGCAAGCGTGGGAGCCGTCTCGGCGTGGTGGCCCAGAGCGTCGAGACCGAAACCGGAATCCCCTTCGCCTCTCCGGGCGACCTGCGACCGAATCGACGCCAGTGGGGAGAGCACACCCTGATCGCCTTGCCAGTCACGTGGCACATCAACGATCGTTGGAGTCTCGAGGCCGTTGGTGCTCGGATAGACGCCAGCGTCGATTTCTCGGACCCAGATGACCTCTTCATGAGCGAGTCCCGGACCGACACCACCTCAGAACAGCTCCGCCTTGCATCACATCATCATCTCAGGGGTCATGTGTTGACCTGGGGTGGCGAGTGGCGGTCCGAAAAGGTCGATGATGTCTCGAATATCGGTCCCAACCTCGACCACGAGCAGGTCGAGGTGACCAGCTTCTTCCTGCAAGAGGCATGGACCCCGAGCCGGGCCCTGCGCCTCTTACTCGGTGCCCGCTGGGACGACGCTGACACCTGGGGCTCTGAAACCTCGCCGCGCGCAAACCTCGCCTGGCGCCTGTCCGAAAGGCTCGAGTTGACCGCCGGCTACGGCACTGCCTTTCGCCCACCATCGATCGGTGAGCTCTACTATCCCTTCTCGGGCAACCCGAAGCTGCGTGCCGAAACCTCCACGTCCGCCGACTTCGGTTTCGTTTTCACAAAACGCGGTGGCGTTTCGCGCCTCGAGGTAACGGGATTCTCCACCGAGCTCGACAATCTCATCGAGTTCGATTACGCGACGTACCAGAACCACAACATCGGCTCGGCCACGATCAACGGCGCCGAGATGGCCTGGACACGCTCTCTCGGTCGGCGAGGTGCTTTGTTCATCCAGGCGACCTACCTCGACACCGAGGGCGACGACGGTCTGCCGTTGCTGCGCCGCCCCGAGTGGAGCGGAACATGGACCCTTCACGGCCAGCTTTCGCAGTACATCAGCGGCGATCTGACGCTGATGTATGTGGGCGCAAGAGACGACGTCGATCCGATCACCTACCAACGCGTGAGCGCACCCAGCTACACGACAGCCGATATTGCCCTCGCCTACAGCCTTTGGCAAGGCGTCGAGGCAACCGCTCGGGCACTCAACGTTTTCGACGAGAAGTACTCCGAGGTCCTCGGATATCCGGCCCCCGGTCGCCGATTTTTCTTCGGTCTGCGCCTCGGAGTCGACACACCATCGCGCTGGCGCGGCAATCCATAGGCATCTTCAATTATGGGTTTTGAATTTTGGGTCGTGAGTTCCCACCCTGCCCCCCACCCTTCTTCGGTTGAGGGTGGTGATCTGAAATCCTCAACTCTGAACTTTTAACTCTTCATTCTCGAGCCCCGTCCAGGCCTGTTGACAAAACATTGACAGCCTCGCTGCGTATGTTTATGGTAGATTGAGGTTGAGACTATGAATCATTTTCATTAATTTGCTTTTGAAAGGAGCCTGGAAATGAAAAAGACGATGATGGCGTCCGGAGTGGTTTTCTGTGCGGCGTTGCTGGTCAGTCCTGCGATGGCGGACAACTGCAGCAAGGACAAGCAGGTGAGCAACGAAGGCTCGTCCTGCGCGAAGACCACCGCAGTGCACGCCAATGCCGAGGGGGTCTCGTGTTCCAAGTCGGCGGCAAAGGCCGCCTACGCCAAGGCACTCGAGGAGACTGGCTGTGAAAATACAGCGAGGGCCGCCTACAACAACACCCTGGCTGAAAACACCTACGCCCAGAGTTTTGCCGCCACCGGCTGCAGCAAAACCGCGCAGAAGGCTTCGTACGAAGCGGTGTACGCCTCTACCAGCTGTGAAAAGACGTCTCAGGTGGCGGCCACACATGCCGTTGCTCAGGCGACGTACGATGCGACCCTCGCCAAAACCGGCTGCGAGAAGACCGCAGAGGCCGCCTACGCGAGCATGATCAAGACGGCTGGCTCGAGCTGCGATCTCACTGGCGTGAAGGCCAGCTGTGACAAGAGCGAAGCCAAAACTACCTCCGGCCAGGTGGCCGACGCCAGTGAAAAGCTTGCATCCAACCAGACAGGATCCTCTCGATAATCTTCTGAAGACATCGCAACCTGCATCACCCGGGCTCGTGCCCGGGTTTTTTCGTTGTGACCGGGAGCACAGAATCCCCGGCAACGGGGTGCGACATTGTGAGCGTGGAAGGCGTTGGAGGGCAAACGAGAGGAGAGAATAAAATGGCGCCACAAAGATCGCGACGCCTCCGATTGCTCGAGAGCCTACGCCGGACGATCAGCGAAAAGCTGCACGATCGGGTGCACCGCCGGGCCATGGCCCGGGGTCGGGGCGTGCCGCAGAACACGAACTCCATCTACACGTCGGCATCCGAAGATGCTCCCGAACTGCTCGATCAGCTTTTTCTGGTCCACCGCAGAGTCGGCGAGGAAAAGGGCGAGACGGTGGATCCGGCGACCCCCGACCAGCTCGATGAAATCGAGAGGAAAGCCATGCTTTCAGCCGTCCGGGCCGCGGTCAATCGTTCGCGAGAAAACCTGCGGTCGACAACCGAATAGGACGGGACAGGCTCTTTTTCAGCCCTCGTCCCCGGGCAGGCTCGAGGCGATCACCTCGCGGACACGACGGGAGAGTTGCGCACAATCCTCAACGGTCATCCCTTCCACCGATATCGGCGGGTGGATGATCAGGCGGGCCGACCCGGGCATCAGATCGATGGTGCCCGCCGGCAGCACATCTCTCGTTCCCGTCACCGTCAGTGGAAGAATCGGCAACCCGAGGTCCAGCGCCATGCGAAACGCGCCCTTTTTGAAGGGCTTGAGCTTGCCATCACGGCTCCGCGTGCCTTCCGGGAAAAACATGACCGACGTTCCGTCGACGATCTTCTCTTTGGCGGATTCGAGGGCCGCCATTGCCGCGGTATGGTTCGATCGATCGATGAAGATATGACCGAGGCGCTGACACGACATTCCGATCAACGGCACCGATCGCAGCTCCTCCTTCATGACCCATTTGAAATCGATGCCGAGCCAGCCGTAGAGCAGAAAGATGTCGTACTGGCTCTGGTGATTCGACACCAGGACGTAGGATTGTTGCGGATCGATATTCTCGCGGCCCTCGACCGCGACCACCATCGGAGTCATGGCGGCGAGAACGCGAGCCCATGGCACGGCAGCCGTCCGGCTCGCAGTGCGCGGCGAGGTGACCATGCTGAGCGCCAGGGCGACGCCGGCTTGAATCGCCGTCACCAAACCCAGGCCCGGCGCGAAGACCAGGTATTTGTATGGCTGGTACAACCACCATGCGATTCCGCGTCGCCTCATAGCGTGGAATCATACCCGAGCAGACTTGGGGCCGGGATGCTCGATGCTCGATGCTCGATTCTCGATTCTCGATTCTCGATTCTCGATTCTCGATTCAAGCAATCGATAAATCGTCTTGGTGAATTGTCAATGCATGGGAGGGCGGTTCGAGAGACGAGTATCGAGTATCCAGTATCGGGTGGGCGGGCGGATCGCGTATCCAGTATCCAGCATCGAGGATCGGGCGGGCGGTGGTGATATCCTTTCTCACCGTGCGAACACCGGAGGATCTGTGAGCGAGAGTTTCTACATCACGACCCCGATCTACTATGTCAACGATATGCCCCATATCGGGCATATCTACACGACCGTCATGGCCGATATCTTCGCCCGGTACAAGCGGATGACCGGCGCTGAAGTGCGCTTCCTCACGGGAACCGACGAACACGGCCAGAAAATCGAGAAGGCGGCCAAGGACCAGGGCATCGAACCGATCCAACTTGCCGACCGGGTGGTCGCACGGTACCACTCGTTGTGGAAGACCCTCGAGATTTCGCACGACGACTTCATCCGCACATCGGAACCTCGTCACAAGCGGAGCGTAGCCGAGATCATCCGCCGCATCACCGCGGCCGGTGATATCTACGACGGGGAGTACGAGGGGTGGTACCTCGCGGCGGACGAGGCATTTGTCCCCGACTCACAGGTCAAGGACGGGCGTGACATCGAGAGCGGGATGCCCGTCGAAAGGCTTTCCGAGCCGAGCTACTTTTTTCGCCTCTCCGCCTACCAGGAACCGCTGCTTCGCTGGTATCGAGAAAACCCCGAGTGCATCCGACCACGTACTCGGTACAACGAAGTCGTCAGCTTCGTTGAAGGCGGCCTTCGGGACCTGTCGGTCTCCAGAACCTCCCTGAATTGGGGAGTCCCCTACCCCGGCGACGACGACCACGTCGTCTATGTCTGGCTGGACGCCCTCACCAACTACATATCTGCCCTCGGTTTCGGCGCCGAAGACGAGACGCTATACGAAAAGTTCTGGCCGGCATCGGTTCACCTCGTGGGCAAGGACATTCTGCGTTTTCACTGTGTCTACTGGCCGGCCTTTCTGATGTCCGCCGGGCTCCCCCTACCCAAAGAGATATTTGGCCACGGGTGGTGGTTGCAGGACGAGGCCAAAATGTCGAAGTCGATTGGGAACGTCGTCCGGCCCGATTACCTCATCGAGCGCTTCGGCGCGGACTCGCTTCGCTATTTCCTGGCCCGCGAAATGTCCTTCGGCCATGACGCCTCGTTTTCGGACGAAGTGTTCCTCGAACGCTTCAACGCCGACCTCGCCAACGCCCTTGGCAACACAGCCTCCCGAACCCTTTCGATGACCGGCCGCTACCTCGACGGCAGAGTCCCGGCCGTGTCTTCCGACGGCCCTGTGCCGGAGGCGGCGGCTGCCGCGGTGGCCAACTACCTCCTCCACCTCGAACAGGCTGAACCGAACCGCGCACTCGAGGCCGCGTGGCAGCTGCTCAAGGCGATTGATGGCCACATTCAGGAGCGGCAACCGTGGGCGCGTGCCAAGGAAGGCGAAACTGGGCGAACATCGCTCGAGGCCACCCTGTACGTTTCACTCGAAGGGCTCCGCATAACGGCGCTGATGATCGAGCCGTTCATGCCCGTCATCGCCGAACGGCTCAGGCAGCAGCTCGGAGTCGGCGACATGGCCCGAAATTTCGGTGAGGCTACGAATTGGGGTGGCCTCGCAGAAGGCACCACTATCGGCAAGACCGAACCCCTGTTTCCACGAGTCGATATCAACGCCTACATCAAGGAGCTACGGATGAACACCACGAAAGAAGAGACCGAAAAGTCGCCCGAGGGTGAACTCCTTTCCATCGATGATTTCTTCAAAACCAAGCTGGTGGTCGGCACCATTCGCGAGGCCGAGAAGGTACCGAATTCGAAAAAGCTGGTGCGGCTGATGGTCGATCTCGGTGAGCCCGAGCTGCGGCAGCTCGTCGCAGGCATCGCCGAGCGCTACGAGGCCGCCGACCTCGTTGGTCGCCAGATCGTGGTGGTTGCCAATCTCAAACCGGCCAAGTTGATGGGCGTCGAATCCCAGGGAATGTTGCTGGCGGCCAACCTCGAGGGAGCACCCTTCCTGCTTTCACCTGACGCTGAAGTGCCGCCTGGCACAGCGGTGAGTTGAGAGTTGAGAGTGACGAGTTCTATCCACTCCCCTGAGAAATTTAGGGTGGGCGGTCGGCAACTCTCAACTCTAAACTCTTGACTCTCGACTATTGCCCTCTTTCATAAACCAAAAAGCTGTAATCGAACTCGTTCTTTTCGTCAGCTTCGTGGTGCTCCTCGGAGACAAGTTCCCATAGGTCGAAATCAATTTCCGGGAGGCGGGTATCGCCCTCGATCTCGGCATGGATCCGGGTCAGATAGATCCGATCCACCAGGCCGTGCGCGAGGGCGGCGCGATAGATCTGCGATCCTCCACCGATGAACGGCTCGTCGTCCGCGGCCGCCACCTCGAGAGCCTCTTTGATCGACGAGACAACCTGCGCACCCTCGAGAGCGAGTTGCCGGCTACGGGTCACTACTACCATCGTCCTGCCCGGCAGCGGCTTGCCGAGCTCATCCCAGGTTCGCCGGCCAATGATCAGGTGGTGCCCCATCGTGGTCCGTTTGAAATGCCTGAGATCAGCCGGCAGAGACCACGGCAGGCCACCGTCACGCCCGATGACTCCGTTCGACGACACGGCGACGATCATCGAAACCTCCATCATCACACCGCAATCGGAGCCTTGATGTGGGGCTGAGGGTCATAACCATCGAGCCGAAAATCTTCATAAACGAAATCGAAGATGCTGTCTGGCGTACGTTCGATATGCATCGTGGGCAGGCCGCGCGGCTCCCGTGCGAGTTGGGTTCTCGCCTGTTCAAGGTGGTTGCGGTACAGATGGACATCGCCAAACGAGTGCACGAACTCACGCGGCTCGAGTCCACAGACGCGGGCGACCATCATCGTCAGCAATGCGTACGAGGCGATATTGAACGGCACCCCGAGAAAGAGGTCCGCGCTCCGCTGATAGAGCTGGCACGAGAGGCCCCCCTGGGCCACCCAGAACTGGAAGAGACAGTGACACGGAGGCAACGCCATCTCCTCGATGTCCGCCACGTTCCACGCCGATACGATGTGACGCCGTGAATTTGGGTCATTCCGAATGCCATTCACAACTCGTTCGATCTGATCCACCGCACCGCCTTCTGTGGTGGGCCACGAACGCCACTGGTGGCCATATATCGGACCGAGATCGTCGTTCGCGTCGGCCCACTCGTCCCAGATCGTCACTCCGTGCTCGTGCAGATAGGTGAGATTGGTATCTCCGGCGAGAAACCACAAAAGCTCATGGATGATCGAACGCAGGTGGAGCCTCTTTGTCGTCAGGGCCGGGAAACCGTCGCGCAGATCGAATCGCATCTGGTAACCGAAGGCGCTGAGGGTCCCAGTGCCGGTTCGGTCCTCCTTCTCCACACCGCTTTTGAGGACGTGATCGAGCAGGTCCAGGTATTGCCTCATCCGCGCTGTTGTCCCGAGTCAATCCAACCGCTCACCAGCTCGATCCAGCGACCCTGTCCTTTGAGCAGCACCTCGGCGAACTCCCGCACCGCGCCGTGCCCGCCTGTCATGCCGCAAACCATATCGCAGGCAGCGATCACCTCCGGCGCGGCATCAGCGGGGCATGCAGTGAACGCTGCACGGGCGAGTAGCGGCAGATCAGGCAGGTCGTCGCCCATAGCCGCCACCGCGGAATCGTTTATCTGGAGGATCTCTTCCACGCGATCGAGATCGGCCGGTTTGTCGTGTGAACCGACAAGTATGAGTTCGGAGCGCATCCCGAGCTCCGTGCACCGCTTCACCACCGCTTCGCTTGATCGACCGCTGATGACGGCAACCTGTATTCCTGCTCGCAGGAGGAGCTTGATGGCAACACCGTCTCGAGCCGAAAAGCGTTTGCGGTCTTCACCGTCAGCCGAATAGTCGAGGCTGCCGTCCGTAAGCACCCCGTCGACATCGAGGGCGATCAGGCGGATCGGCTCGAGCTTCTCGCGGACGTCGGCTGGCAAACGACTTGGCATGGGGAGATGCTAACAGAACGCGGCGAGATGCGAGATACAAGATGCTGGATGCTAGATGCTGGATGCTGGATGCTGGATGCACAATATTGAATGTTAGATGTTGGATGTTGGATGCCACGAGACGGTGGTTTTTGCTGATTTTTGATCAACGGGAAGGCGAATCCAAAATCAAACATCAAATATCCAATATCTCAAATCAGGCGCAAGCGTCAGCAATCGTCGCCTCGACGACCTAACGTTCAAACGAGAAGCAGGCAATCACCGGGTCGTGGTCGGAGGCGCGTTCACTAGCCGGCCACTCGGCGTTTACGTGCACCATGTCGACTTCGGCCTCCCGTGCCAGCGTGCCGCTGGCAAGGACATGATCGAGGACCTGTGAGTTGCCGAGATGGACATAGCTGTAACGATCTTCGATCTCCACCCGCTTCACGAGATCCTCGAGGCCCGCCGTTTCGAGCACCCGCAGGGGTGGCGAATCTTCGAAGTCGTTGAGATCTCCAAGCACCACGATCCTGGCCGACGGATCTGCCTCGGTCAGTTTTCTGACGAAATCCGCCACCAGGTCCGCCTGATCGGTGCGCCGTTTGACCGTGTTCTCCAATCGAGGCTGTCGTCGCCCAAAGATCGGGTCGTCGCCGCCCTTGGAGCTCAGGTGGAGATTGATGATGAAGAACCGCTTACCGGCGAACTCGAACTCTCCCACCAGCGGTTTTCGACTGCCACCGTGACCATCTTCTCCCGCTCGAAAGGCCGGGTTGCCCGGCTCGACCAGGCCCGGGCTGCACGACAGGCTGAGGCCGCGGTCAACGGTCGTGCTCTTGTCATCAGCGCAATCGACCCGATCGACAAACCGCACCCTTTCCGGATTGAAGAGGAAAGCGGTTCTGATGTTGGCACCGGGCTGGCCCCCGTCGGCCCCATCGACGGGATCGATCGATCGACTCTCGTAGCGCGGCCCGCCGGCCCTTTCGATGCTCACAATGAGTCGATCCAAGGTCGCCGTTGCCCTCACCGTGCCGTCGTCCTCGGCGCCAGAGTCGTCCTGGATCTCCTGGACCGCCAGGACGTCCGGCCCGCCGAGGTTCTCGACTACGGTTTCCGCCAGGCTCACGAATTTACTCTCCGCCGACACCACCGACAGGTTCTCGACGTTGAAGGTCGCCACTGTGAAATTCTCCGTGTCTCCGGTGATATCGGTGCGCTCGCGTCTGATCTCGCTCCGGTACGCGGGCGGCAGCGGATCGGTGTTGAGCAGCTTGTAGCTGCCGAAGCTGTAGTGGAGGATTCCGTCCGCGTGGGCCTGGAGCGTGTCGCCCACCTGCAGCTGCGGTGGGTCGGCGACCAACCGATCGTCGATCACAATGCGTTGTGGATTGGGGTTGTCGGGTCGAAGGCGCAGTCCGTGACGGTCTGTCCTCGTGCGCGCACCCGCGCCGAATTCCGGCAACACCGTCACCTCTCCGTAGCGCGAGGTCGGTCCGACGACGACCGGCCTCTCGACCCTGATCAGCATCCCCTCGAGGCTTTCGAAGGCGTCCGCGGCGAAGACCGCCGGATCGTACGTCTGGTAATCATCCGAAGCGACCTCCGGTTGAGGGATCGTTCTTCCGCCATTGCCGATCACCTCGGGAGGTGGAAGATTCTGCCCCCGGTTTTTGATCTCGAGATCGGTCGAGAAGAGGCGGGTCACCGGGAGTTCCAACCCCCATCCACGCTCCTCCACCCGCCCTCCGACACTGATTCGATCACCAACCCGGACCAATGGCAGCCCCTTGGACGCCATGACCAACAGCCCCTCCGAGGTTCCCGAATCTCCGTCCCCGACAGGATCCTGCATCCAGAAGGCTTGGCCACCCCTGCTGCCGAGAATCGCGGTCACCAGCCCGCCGACCCGCGAAACGCAGCGCCCGGCGAGCGGCGACACATGACCCGAGCCCTGTATCTGATGAATCGTTGCATCGAGCCGTACAGCCTGCGGGGGATCGACCCCGGAGACTGCAAAGAACACGATCTGATTGGCCTGAACCGAGGGTTGAAAGTTGTTGTCCGAGATCATCACGAGCAATCGCCGGCCGTCACCGAGATCGGGTCCGAGCGCCATCCCCTCGATGTTATCCGGCACCAGTCCACGTTGACCGAGATCGGCGATCAACGCTTTGTCGGCCATCACAGGTCGCGGGCCGTCCATCTCTAGAATGCCGTCGACACCGTTGATATTCGTCGCCCTGCTCAGATCCACTTGGTACAGGCGCACCCGATTGCCGACCCCGGCCGAAAACGACCGTTCGACCACCAGCAGTCTATGCGTGTCGAGGGCGACGATCTCGGAGATGCCGTTGGTCCGGAAGGCCGACGCCGGTTCCGGCTGGTCCGGAACCGGACCCACCTCGTAGAGAAACTCGGCAATCGGTCGGCCCCCGGGCAGCTCGAACACCAGCAGTCGAGCCGGGCTACCGCGATCGGTGTCCGCCAACGGACCGTCCTGAGCGAGAGCGTTTTCAGCGGCGACGAAGAGCCTCTTGCCGTCGGGGCTGAGGGCGAGACCCTCGAAACCGAGATTGTCGCGAACCCCCCGCGTGCCGTCGGCGTTCGGCAGGAAATAGTCGGGCAGCGCAAGCTCGTCAATCATCGTCCCTTCGAGCCCGAATCGAGCCACCATGGGCGGGATGCCCCGATGCGGCACGCCTTCAGAGGCCAGAAACAGGGTCCCGTCCGGCGACAGGGCGAGGGCCTCGGAATCGAGGACACCGCGAGCAAAAGGTACACCCCCCGAATCGCGCAAGACCGTCGCTCCGCGCACGGTTGCATCCGCCTTCTCCCCGTCGAGCCGGACCTTCAGCGTGTAGAAACGCGGGGGATCGATGCTGCCGCGATCGTCCGATACGACGTAGAAGAGGTCGCATCCGGGATCGTAGGTCAGGCCGGAGAGCCCGCCTACCAGGGTCCCGTCAACTCGAAGATGTCCCGGCAGGCTGCTTTCGCCCAACAGGTCCAGCTCCAGATCAGTCGACGCGGCCGACGCCGCCATGGCGAGGGCTGCGACGAAAACGTTGAGTGTCTTTTCGATCCGGCCCGGCCTCAAGTGAAGGCCTGTTCGAGCTCTTCGATCATCTTCTTCTCGGCCGCAGAAATGGTGGCCACCCCGAGAAATCCCCCGGCAGCATCCGCGATCTCTCGGGCGCGGTCCAGCGTCCCGTCCCTGAGATGAGCCTTTGCACGGTCACCGAGAGACGGCTTCAACGCCTCGACGTAGCTCTTCCAGACCTCCAGAAGCTCCGGGCTCGGCTTGGTCTGCAGCCAGTTTCTGAGCAGGTTACAGGTCGGACTGGTCTCGTCCACCCCTCGCTCGACCGCAGCCTTGATGATGGCCTCCCTCTCCCCCTGCTGTATCTCACCATCCGCCCACGCCACCTCCACCAGGGGAACCAGAGAAAAGGCGACCAACGTCTCGGGTTCTACCTCGAGATCAACGAGCGCATTGACGATCTCGTCGTCATCGATATCGAGGTACTCCCGAAATTCCTTCTTCTTCTCCTCGCGCACGCTCGCCTCGCGCAACTCCCTCAGGATCCGCTCGTTTTCCTTGGCGAAAAAGCTTTCTTCGAGGGCCTTGGCCTTGGATTTCAGTACCGGGACGTCGTCGGTGTAACTCATGGGTGCCGTCTCCTTAGGCGTTGAGTGTCGGGGCGGTTTGTCTCGCCGCCGAGAGTGATTATGCCATGGTCTATTTGACCCGGCGCACTGGTGCCGCGGCAAATAGATGCGTAGAATACGCCGGGCCTGATCAAAAACAGGCATCGAGAGGAGAACATGGCCGAGCACAGCTACCAACCATCAGTCATCGAGCCCAAGTGGCAGGAGATATGGGCTGAACGTCGCACGTTCAGGACACCGTCGGATCCCGAGGAACTACATTCGAAGCCCAAGTTCTACGTGCTCGATATGTTCCCCTACCCCTCTGGCGCAGGCCTCCACGTCGGACACCCCGAGGGATACACCGCAACCGATGTCGTGGCGCGGATGAAACGTGCCCAGGGGTTCAACGTTCTCCACCCGATGGGCTGGGATGCTTTCGGCCTACCCGCCGAGCGCGCCGCGGTGCGTGAGGGTCTCCATCCCGCCGCGATCACCGAGCGCAACGTCGACACCTTTCGCAAGCAGATCCAGCGACTCGGCTTCTCATACGACTGGGACCGGGAGGTCAATACCTCCGCTCCTGACTACTACCGATGGACCCAGTGGATCTTCCTCCAGCTCTATGACAGGGGCCTCGCCTACATGGCCGACGTCCCCGTCAACTGGTGCCCGGCCCTGGGAACGGTGCTCGCCAACGAGGAGGTGAAAGACGGCGCCTATGTCGAAACCGGTGACCCGGTCGAACGTCGGTTGATGCGCCAATGGATGCTCAAGATCACCGATTACGCGGAGCGCCTGCTCGATGATCTCGAACTGGTCGACTGGCCGGAGAGCGTCAAGGAGATGCAGCGCAACTGGATCGGCAAGAGCCACGGTGCCGATGTCATCTTCCAAATCGACGGAATGGACAGGGACTTCACCGTCTTCACCACCCGGCCCGACACGCTCTTCGGCGCGACCTATTGCGTCTTCGCTCCCGAGCACCCGATGGTCACCGAATTCACCACGGACGGACAGCGGCAGGCGGTCGAGACATACGTCGCGGAAGCAGCGCAGAAAACCGATCTCGACCGGACCGACCTTGCCAGGTCGAAGACCGGCGTGTTCACCGGCGCCTACGCGATCAACCCGGTCAACGACGAGAAGGTCCCGATCTGGGTGGCGGACTACGTCCTCATGGGCTATGGCACCGGAGCCATCATGGCGGTGCCCGGCCACGACGAGCGGGACCACGAGTTCGCTCGCGCGTACGGCCTGCCGATCGTCGAAGTGGTGTCGGGATCGGACTTTCCGATCGAAGAGGCCGCCTTCGTCGACAACGTCGACGGCGTACTGGTGAACTCGACCGCCCGGGATGGTTTTTCGATCGACGGCCTCAAGGTGCCGGACGCGATCGCCAAGATCACTGCCTGGCTGAGCCAACGCGGCCTTGGCGAAGAAAGGGTCCAATATCGGCTGCGCGACTGGCTCTTCTCCCGCCAGCGCTACTGGGGCGAGCCGTTCCCGGTCGTCCACACGGATGACGGCGAGGTCCTACCCTTACCGGAGGACGCGCTGCCCGTCGGACTGCCGGTCATCGACGAATATAAACCGACCGACGACGGCCGCCCGCCTCTCGCCCGCGCCGGAGACGACTGGCTCCGGGTCGAGCTGCCCGACGGCCGCATGGCGACGCGCGAGACCAACACCATGCCGCAGTGGGCCGGCTCGTGCTGGTACTACCTGCGCTACCTCGATCCCCACAATGACCGTGAAGCGTGGTCGCAGGAGGCCGAGAACTACTGGATGCCGGTCGACCTCTACGTCGGCGGGGTCGAGCACGCGGTGCTCCACCTGCTCTACGCCCGCTTCTGGCACAAGGTCCTCTACGATTGCGGCTACGTCCACACGAAGGAGCCGTTTCCGAGGCTCTTCAACCAGGGCATGATCCTCGCCTACTCTTACCGTGACGCAGGAGGAAAGTACTACCTTCCCTCTGATGTCGAGGGACGGGACGGCCGCTTCTTCACCAGGGACGGTGGCATCGAGCTCGAGGCCCAGGTCGAGAAGATGTCGAAGTCCAAGCTCAACGTCGTCAACCCTGACGACGTCATCGAAGCCTACGGTGCCGACGCCATGCGTCTCTACGAGCTCTTCATGGGTCCGCTCGAAGTGCAGAAACCGTGGCAGATGAAGGACGTCGAAGGCGTCAATCGCTTCCTCCAGAGGGTCTGGCGACTCGCGGTAGACGAGAAATCGGGAAACCTCAACCCGAAGCTGACCGACCGAGCCGCCTCCACCGAACCGGAACTCGAACGCTGCCTCCACAAGACCATCAAAAAGGTCACGTCGGATACCGAGACACTGCAGATGAACACAGCCATCGCCCAGATGATGATCTTCACCAACGACGCCACCAGCGCCTCGACCTTGCCGTTGGAGATCGTCGGCGCCTTCCTGCGCCTGCTCTCGCCCTACGCGCCCCACCTCTGCGAGGAGCTGTGGCAGCGGCTCGGCAAGGAGGAGCTCATCGCCCACGCCGCATGGCCGAGCTGGGACCCCGAGCTGGCACGGGACGAAACCATCACGATAGTCGTCCAGGTCAACGGCAAGAAACGGGACGAGCTGCAGGTCGACCGCGAAACCGCAAAGGAAGATCTCGAACGTCTCGCTCTGGCCTCGGAAAACGCGCAGCGCTTCCTCGATGGCAAGGAACCGAAAAAGGTGATCGTGGTTCCGGGCAGGTTGGTCAACATCGTCGTTTGAAGCCGAAATCTCCACCTGTCACCGAGGAGACGTTGAACGTTTGAACGTTGAAACGTTCCGCCCGGCCTCGTCTATACGGTCTCCAACGTTCTAACGTGTAACGGCCTCGCGTTCGAGCGGAAGGCGGATAGAGACTTCGAGACCACCGTCAGGGTGGTTGCGGGCGCTGACGGTGCCGCCGTGGACTTCGATTGCACGGCGGGCGATGGCGAGGCCGAGGCCGGCACCGCCGGTCGAGCGTTCGCGCGCTTCGCCGACCCTGGCGAACGGTTCGAACACGGCTTCGAGCTGTTTTTCGGGTACACCGGAACCGTGATCTCGGATCGTGATCCCCGCCGTTTCCCCGCGACGGTCGACCGCCACCTCGACGGAAGCCCCTTCAAGGGTGTGGCGGACGGCATTACGGATCACGTTGTCGAGAGCGCTTCGAACGAGGGCCGGATGGCCCTTCATGAGGCAGCGGGACCCGGAATCGAGCTCCACGGTGCGGCGAGATGAAGACGCCTCGAAGGAGGCGTCGTCGACGACCTCGTTGACGAGTTCGCCGAGATCGAAGGTAATCGCCTCGGCCTCCGGCGTTCGGGCCTCGAGGCGTTCGAGGAGAAGCAACTGACCGATGAGATTGTCGAGCCGACCGGTTTCGCGCTCGATACGGTCGAAGGCTTCGGTCGCGCGGGCGCCGTCGCGATCGCGGGCGAGTTGCAGTGCTACCGTCAACCGCGCGAGCGGCGAGCGTAGCTCGTGTGAGACGTCTCGCAGTAGGCGCCGCTGAGACCCGACCAGATTTTCGAGGCGACCAGCCATGGCGTCGAAGTCGCGCGCGAGTCCCCCGATTTCGTCGCGCCGTCGGTCAACCGGCGATCCGACCCGCGCCGATAGGTTGCCGGCGCTGAGGCTCTGGGTCGCCCGTCGTAGCTCGCCCACCGGCGACGACAGGTAGCGGGCGAGCACGAGGCTGAATACCCCGACCACCAGCGCCAACAATCCGAGCCGCCACCATAGCGCTCCAGGTTCGAGGAGATCGATCAGGCGCGGCGGCCGATGGAGGGTCGAAACCACCACCAGGCTACGGCCGTCGGGGTCCGTGACCGGCCGCGCCGCCAGGTGCAAGCCCCCGCGGCGAGCTGACTCTTTCGAACCGCTCGCCGCCACCGTCTGCGCGAGGTCGACGACCGGTTCGGGAGCCTCACCGCCGAGCAGTCTCCGGCCGCTCAAATCAAAAACATAGATCTCCGAGCCTCGCCGCCCCGGACCCCTGTGTCCACGCAGCCGGGATTCGTCGATGCCAGATTCCGCAATCCGTTGTGCCGCCCGATTGACTCGCTCCTCCGCCCATTCCTCCGCACCGCGCTCCCATCGTTCGATCCGCGGCCGCGATTTGGTGAAAAATGGCGAGGTCACCACCAGCACACCACCGAGCACCAGCATTGCGACCCAGAACCAGAGGAAGATGCGGAGGAAGAGGCTTTTCACGCAGCGTCTCGATTTCGCAATGCGAATTTCGAATTTCGGATTTCGAATTTGCCGCCCATCCGCCCTGATGCTGGATTCCTGATACTGAATTCTCGATCCACCAAACCACCCGTCGAGAATCTGTCAGAGGCAGAATACCGAGTATCCAGCATCCAGCATCCAGCATCTGACCCGCCGTGGAGGAACCCGCCAGCCACCGTGGGGTCCCGCCTCACGATGCGCTCCCGCTTGGCTTGACGTAGAGATATCCGACGCCGCGAACGGTCTTGATGCGCTCTCCCCCATCGGGCAGCGGGCCGAGCTTGCGCCGCAGATTGGACAGATGCACGTCGAGGCTTCGATCGTAGGCGGACGCACGGCGGCCCAGCGCCTGGCGAGACAGGTCGTCGCGGGCTACCACAGTACCCGCGGCTCGCACCAGGGTCTCGAGGACGCCGAACTCCGCACCCGTGAGATCGATCTCTCCGGCAGCGGTCCGGATCTGCCTCGAACCGAGGTCCATTTCGAGGTCATCAACGGTCAGGACCGCCGAATCACCGTCCCCTGCAAACGTCTCCGAGGTTCGCCGGAGGATGGCCCGAATGCGGGCCACCAGTTCACGCGGATTGAATGGCTTCGAGAGGTAGTCGTCGGCACCCATTTCGAGCCCGACGATCCGGTCAACATCCTCGCCCCGGGCGGTGAGCATGATGACTGGAACTTTCGAAACCTCGCGGATCTTGCTCAGTACTGCAAATCCGCCGAGACCTGGTAGCATGACATCGAGGATCACGAGCTCTGGTTCGTCAGTCAGACACCGCTCGACTCCCTTGACGCCGTCGTACACCGAGGTGGCATCGAAGCCCTCGTCCTCCAGATAATCCGTCACAAGCTCGCAGAGCTCGACGTCGTCATCGATGATCAGAATCGACATCTCGACCCGATCCTATCAGCCCGTCGGCCCTCTTGACCTTTCTTTACGAAACCCGTGCGTTTCCTTGCGTTAAACGATCAACAATAAAGGTGTTGCGGTCGTTCTATACGATGACCGAACACAGCCGCATGAGCGGCAACATATGGAGGCTGACATGAAAGTACGAAACATTGTATTGACCATCACCACGGCGATTCTCTGCGCTGTGCCCATGGCGTCCCTCGCCCAACAGGGGCCCGGCGGAGGACCCGGTTGGCACAGCCACGGCGTCGTCAACGATCATCTCGGCTTTTTCGAGCGCAGACTTCCCCGGATGGCGGAAGAGCTCGGCTTGAGCGACGAGCAGCTCGAGAAAATACAGGCCATTGCAGACGCCGCGCGGCCCGAGATCGAGGCGTACGCCGAGGAGCTGCGGGAAAATCGCGAAGCCTACCGCGCTGCCAACGATGATCCGACGGTTTTCGATGAGGCATCGTTCCGTAAGCATACGGCGGCCCAAAACGAGATTCAGACCGATCTCATGGTGGCAGTCCAGAAGGCGAAGGCCGAGGTCTTCTCGGTCTTGACAGCAGAGCAGATCGAACACCTCGATGAACTGCACGGCAGCTTTGGGGGACGGAAATCAGCCCACCGCGGAACTGGCCGTGGTTGGAACAAGTAGGGAGACCCTCCTCCTCCCTCCTCACTGAAGTGCGGCGGCCGATGATCTGGTTACGGCCGCCGCACGCTATTGCCAGGACGCGAGGTTCTATCCAGTTCCGAGGATTCATGTTTCAATAGCGAGATTGAGCGGAAGGAGCGGCGCCGAACATGAAAGTCAATCCGATCATCCGCTTTGCGGTCGAGCGGCGGGTCACGATGGCGATGGCGGTGCTCGGTGTGCTTGTTCTCGGATGGCTCTCCCTCAATCGACTGCCGCTCGAATTCCTCCCGACATTTTCGTCGTCGTTCATTTCGGTCGACGCCCCGTACCGCTCGTCCTCACCGGCCGAAACCGAACGTCTGATCGTCCGGCCCCTCGAGGACAGCCTCAGCACCATCAATGGCATCGATACACTGACCGCAGTATCGACTGCCTCTTCCGGGAACGTCAGCGTTAGGTTCGTCGATGGCACCGATATGGATCTGGCGGCGGTCGACGTGCGCGACCGCGTGGACCGGGTGCGACCCCGCCTTCCGGACGATCTCGAGCGTGTTCGGATCCGGAGGTTTCAGTCCTCCGACCGGCCAGTGCTCAGGTTCCATCTCAGCGCCGATTGGCCGCGTGAACGCCTCTACCGCTTCACCAACGATGTGATCGTTCGCCGACTGCAGCGTCTCGACGGCGTCGCCGACGTTCAAGTGCGAGGCGATGAAACCCGGGAGGTTCAGGTCAATCTGATTCCAGACCGTATGGCTTCACTCGGGATCGATGTTCGTGACGTCGCGTCGGTCATCCGTTCGAACCATCAGGCAGTGTCGGCCGGCACCGTTCGCGAAGGATCGCGGAGCTTTTTCTTCCGGGTCGAAGGTAAGCTCACGAGTCTTGACGAGATTCGGGCCCTGCCGCTTGGCGGCGGGTTGCGACTCGGCGACGTCGCCGAGGTCGTCATGGCCTACCCCGAGCAGGAGGAGTGGGATTTCCTCAATGGTCAGGAAGCACTCAGCGTTCAAATCTACAAGGCTTCCACCGCAAACCTGCTCGAGATGATCGACGCCGCCAGGGAGGAGATCGAGGCCATCCAAGGGATGCCCGAGGCGAAAGGGCTTCAGATCAACATTTACCGTGACGACTCTGAGGACGTACGAAACGGCCTCAAAGAGCTACGCAACACGGGCCTGCTCGGCGGAGCTCTTGCGGTCGTCTTCATGTACCTGTTCCTGCGCCGATTCCGCAGCACCTTGCTAGTGACAATCGCCATTCCTGTATCAGTGGTCATGACCTTGGTCTTCATGTACCTCTCGCGCCAAGCGGGATGGTCGGACCTCACCCTCAACATCATGTCGCTGATGGGCCTGATGCTCTCGATCGGGATGCTGGTGGACAACTCGATCGTCGTCATCGAGTCGATCTTCCGCCACCACGAGGACCTCGGTGAGGACGCACGCACGGCGACCCTCCAGGGCGCATCCGAGGTGGCCCTGCCGATCGCCGCCTCGACCTTGACGACGATGTGCGTATTCCTGCCGATAGTCTTCATGTCATCCGGCGGCCGATTCGCCTTCTTCATGAAAAACATCGGACTCACCGTGGTGGTGGTCATGGCCGCCTCACTGGTGGTCGCAATCACGGTTGTGCCGATGGTGGCAGCTCGGCTGCTGGGCGGCGAACGGGCCAGCAAAGGCACGCTGTGGAACCGATTCTCTGGTGCCTACGCGAAATCCCTCCGCTTCATGCTCCGCCACAGGCTCGCGTTCTCGGCAGTGGTTATTCTCGCCCTGGTCGGCTCGTGGCACCTTTATCAGAGCATCGAGCGCTCCTACTCGAGTCCATCCTTCGAACGCCAGATGACGATCCTGGTCGACACGCCCAAGAGCTACACGGTAGAACAGAAGCGCGAGCTCTATGACGAGGTCTACGCCCTGCTGGACGAAAATCGAGATGAGCTCGAGATCGCGACCATCACCCACAGCTTCCGGCGCGGGAGTGGTCGTTCCCGCGGATGGAGCAGGGACAACCGATTCAACGTCTACCTCGTCGACGAGGAGCACAGCAAGCTCGACACCGGCCAGATTCGCGACCGGATCGAGGCGCTGATGCCGACGAAACCGGGAGTCACCTTCACCCTCACGCGTTCTCGACGGGGTCACTCCGGCTCGGGATCGAGCATCGAGGTCCGAATTCGCGGCGATCGTTTCGAGATCCTCGAGCTCTACGCGAAACGGGCCATGACCGCGTTGTCGGCGATGCCCGGAATCAGTGACGCCGACTCCTCCCTCGAGAGCGGCGACGAAGAGGTGTTGGTCCGACCGGACCGGGAGCGGATCCTCGCGTCCGGTCTCTCGTCACAGGCAGTGGGCCAGAGTGTCTCGTCGGCACTGTCCTCTCGAGCCGTCTCGTATTTCGAGGTCGAGGACCGCGAGCTCGACGTTGTGGTTCAGCATCGGGAACAGGACCGGCAGACCCTCGACCAACTCAAGAAGATACCGGTCGGGTTCGGAGATGGCAGACAAACGATCGGTGCTGTCGCCGAGTTCGAGACCGCCCAGGGCGCGCGATCGATTGAACGCATCGACCGCCAGTCTACGATCACCGTGACGGCCGATACCGAGACCGGAACCCCTGCCTTCGTGGCGCAACGGATGGCCCAAGGGGTTATCGAGGGCCTTAACCTCCCGGCGGGTTACGAGGTGGTCGAGGGCGAAGACTGGATGCGGGGCGAGCAAGACGCGAGCGATGCCGTCTTCCTGCTGCTCTTCGCGCTGGCCCTGATTTACATGGTGATGGCATCCCTCTTCGAGAGCTTCGCCCAACCGTTCACGATCATGTTCTCGGTGCCCTTCGCCTTCATCGGCGTAGGTGTCATCATGAGTCTCGTCGGCCAGCCCCGGTCATCGAGCTCGGACATGGGTTTGATCATTCTCGCCGGCATCGTAGTCAACAACGCGATCGTCCTAGTGGACCAGATCAACCGGCTCCGCAGCCAGGGCATGCCGCGCGACGAGGCGATCGTTCTCGGTGGCCGTCATCGACTGCGACCGATACTGATGACCGCGATGACGACGGTGCTCGGCCTTTCACCGATGGTCGCCGGCTACATCCTCCCAAGCGTTTTCGGCGCACCTGACGGTCGCGCGGCGTTCTGGGCTCCGGTCGGTCTGGTGATTCTCGGGGGCATGACGACCTCCACCTTCTTCACCGTGATGGTTATTCCAACGATCTACTCGCTGATCGACGACCTCACCGTATTCACGAGCCGTATCGCCGCCGCCGCATTCGAAAAGACACCCGTGCCCATCCCTGTTCCGGTCTCCGACAGCGATGGCCCGTCAACCGACTCACAACGGATGAACCCATGAAATTTCAGTACACAGTTCTTGCCACGATTCTGCTCATGTTTTCCGCCTGTGGCGGTTCCGATATGACCCAGCCCGAAGAGCGCGGAGGCAGTCCGGCGGGCATGGGAGGCCGTATGTCCGGCGGCGAGCCGGTGGCCGCGGTCCCGGTCCAGGTCGAAGCCGTGCCACGGCAGTCGGTCTCCCAGTATCTCGAAACAAACGGTACCCTCGAGGCCGAGAACGAAGTCGACATCGTCGCGCGAACCACGGGCCCGGTGATCGAGATCAACACCGAAGAGGGTCGCCTGATCCGCGCCGGCCAGGTGATCGCCCGGATCGACGAGCGTGAGGCTCGAAACCAGGTCACCATCGCCACCGTGGCGCGAGATGAAGCACAGCTGGCATTTGACCGCGCCAAGAGCTCCTGGGACGAGGGCCTGGTCAGCCGCGAGGCCTTTGACAACGCGTTTTCGCAACTCAACTCTGCCAAGGCCCAGCTCGAGAGCGCCGAGATCCAGCTCGCCTACACTCGGATCACGGCGCCGTTCGACGCGCTGGTTGTGACCCGGAACATCAAGCTCGCACAGTACGTCACACCCGGAATGACCCTTTTCCGCATCTCGGATTTCACGCCGCTCCTGTGCCGCATCGAGGTCCCCGAAAAGGACTTTCCGCGCATCCAGATTGGTCAGGTGGCTCACCTCAGGGTCGAGGCCTACCCGGGCGAGCGGTTCGCCGCCAAGGTAGCCCGGCTCCGACCGACCGTCGATGCCGCCACTGGGACCTTCACAGTGACCCTCGAGGTCGACGGCTCGGGCAAGCTGCGGCCCGGGATGTTCGCCTCGGTCTTTCTGCAGACTGACACTCACGATGACGCGATCGTCATACCACGCAGCGCGCTGGTCCTCGACTCTCTCGGCGACACCGTTTACGTCAAATCCGGTGACGAGGCCGAGCGGCGCGAGGTGCGTCTTGGCCTTCGCTCGGAGGATTTGGTCGAGGTGCTCGAAGGGCTTTCCGAGGGCGAGTTGTTGATCGTGGTCGGCCAGGATGGCCTCGCCGACGGCACCCCGGTGACGGTCATCGGGGACGAGCCCTCCGAGCCACCTGCGACGACTGGCCTATCATCCGGTCCACCACCGGAAGCGATCGAGCGGATGCGGCAGCGGATGAAAGAGCGCGGCCTCTCGGACGAAGAAATCGAGCAACGACTGCAGCAGATCCGCGAAGGAGGCGGCTCGCCCAGCGGTGGAAAGGGCAGCGCAGCGGCTGGAAGCATTCCACCCCAGATGGCCGAGCGAATCAAGAATGCCTCGCCTGAAGAACTGGAGAAGATCAAACAGCGCATGAAGCAGTTCGGCATGTCCAATGGGCAGATCGAGGAGATCGTCAAGCGGGTTCGCGGCGAGGGCGGGTCGTGACTCCTCACGTGATCTCCACTCGCTCCCGCTCCCGCTCCTGCTCCCGGATAATTCGGGTGGATTTCGGCATTACCGGTGAAGAGACCGTCCGGAACGGGATCGGGTTCGGGATCGGAATGTCATGAAAATCGTCGAGCTGTCGATTCGCAGACCCGTCACGGTCTTCATCTTCTCGGTGGCAGCTGTCGTGTTCGGGATAGTGGCTTTCCGTAATCTCGCGGTCAATCTCCTTCCCGATATCTCCTACCCCTCACTCACGGTTCGCACCACCTACGAGGGCACGGCTCCAGTTGAGATCGAGTCGCTGCTCAGCCGCCCGATCGAGAACGCGGTCGGGGTGGTAAACAACGTCGTTCGGGTCACCTCGTCTTCGCGCGCGGACGTCTCGGAGGTCACCCTCGAGTTCGCCTGGAACACCAACATGGATTTCGCCGCGCTCGACGTTCGTGATCGGCTCGACCGTGTGCGATTGCCGACCGGCGCCGAGCTGCCGGTGCTTCTGAAGTACGACCCATCACTCGATCCGATCATGCGCGTCGGCCTCATTGGATCGGACGACCTCGCGCACCTCAGGTTCCTTGGAGAAGAGGACATCAAACGCGCTCTGGAGCGGATCGAGGGCGTCGCAGCGGTGGTGGTTTCGGGTGGTCTCGAAGAAGAGATTCAGGTCGAACTCGATGAACGCAAGCTGGCAGCCCTCGGACTCTCGGTGAACGAGGTCGCCGCCCGATTGGCGGCCGAGAACGTGAACATTACCGGAGGAACTCTCCGGGACGGCCACACCGAGTACCTCGTCCGAACCCTCAACGAATTCGCGCGGCCGGAGGACATGCGCTCGATCGTCGTCGATCGAAGCGGAGATGCAATTGTCCGTCTCTCCGATGTGGCAAGGGTCTACACCGGTCACAAGGAGCGCGAGATCATCACCCGTATCGACGGCGCCGAATCGGTCGAGCTGGCAATTTACAAGGAGGGTGGAACCAACACAGTTACGGTATCCAATGCGGTTACCGAACGTCTCGCCAGCCTGCGCGAGGATCTCAACCGGCTCGACCCCAACCTTCGGATGGAAATCATCACCGACCAGGCGCGGTACATCCGGCAGGCGGTACGCGAGGTTTTGGAGACCGCTCTGTTCGGTGGCCTGCTTGCCATTCTGGTGCTCTTTTTATTCCTGCGGTCGATCAAGAAGACCCTCATCATCTCGGTTTCGATTCCGGTCTCGGTGATCGCCACATTCTTCCTGATGTACGTCTCCGACATCTCGCTCAACATCATGTCCCTCGGGGGACTGACCCTGGGCGTCGGCCTGTTGGTCGATAACGCCATCGTGGTCCTCGAGTCGGTTCAGCGAAAACGGGACGAGGGCCTCGGAGAGGTCGAAGCGGCGCGGGTCGGCACGTCGGAGGTCGGTCGGGCGATCACAGCATCGACGCTCACCACCATCTGTGTCTTCGTACCGATCGTGTTCGTCGAAGGCGTGGCGGCTCAGCTCTTTCGGGACCAGGCCTTGACCGTCGCATTTTCGCTGATGGTGTCGCTGATCGTTGCTCTCACCCTGATTCCGATGCTTGTGTCCCGCGAGTTCCGGCCCGAAGCGAGTCCGTCAGAGTTGGACTCGAGGAGTCAGGCAGCCGCACCGATCCGTTGGCTCGGCGACGCGGTGTTTTTCGTCACCACGAAGCTGATCTCCGCTGCTTCCGTGATCGTCCGTGCCGTCGGTCGTCTCGCGTCCTTGTTGTTCAACCCTATTCTCGACCTGTTCGACCGGTCTCTCGAAGCACTCGGCAACTGGTACTCGAGGGCCGTCAAACGGGTGCTTTCCAATCCGGCAGCGGTAGTCGCGGTGGCAGTGTTGCTTTTCGTCGGTAGTCTGGGTCTCTACGGCCGCCTCGGGTCCGAGCTGATCCCAGAGCTCGTCCAAGGTGAGTTCTTTGCCGATATCGAGCTTCCGCCGGGGACCCGCCTCGAGGTCACCGATCGGAGGCTGGTGGAACTCACTGAGGTTGCGGACACGATCCCGACCGCCCGCACGGTGTACACCATCGCCGGAACATCCAACAAACAGGGCGGCACCGCGGGGGAGCTGCGCGAGTACCTCGGACAGATCACCGTCACGCTCGATCCTCCGGTCTCGCGGGAGATCGAAGACGAGGCGATGAAGGTCATTCGGGAAGACATCGACGCCGACAACCGAGCCCTTGGTGCCACCGCCAACCAGATTTTACCCGGCGCACGGCCGCCAATAGTCTCCCGCTTCGGGCGGCCCTCTTACTTCAGCTTCAAAGAAGCTATAGAGGTCGAGATCCGCGGCTTCAACCTCACCCTGCTCGATCGGCTCGCCGATGAAGCGGTGGCGCGGTTCCAGGAAATTGACGGCCTGATCGACATCAGCTCTTCGACCGAGGGTGGACACCCCGAGCTGCAGGTCCGACTCAACCGAGATCGGCTTGCCGCCTACGGCCTCGGGGTCTCCGACGTGGCATCGGTTCTCCGGTCGATGGTGCAGGGCGACGTCGCCACAGACATCACCCGGTCGGACCGAACCATCGATATCCGCATACGGGCAGCAGAAAGGTTCCGGGGTTCCGCGGATGCTCTTGAAAATCTGACCGTTACGCATGCCGGGACGACGCCGATTCCCCTGTCCGCGGTTGCGGAGATAGTGGAACTGGAGGGCCCGGCCGAAATCAGGCGCGCAGACGGGAGCCGGATCGCCCGCATCACGGCCAACCTCGAGGGTGACCGTGACCTCGGATCGGTCACCGGTGATGTCAGAAACTCCCTCGAAGAAATGAGCTGGCCGTCCGGCTACGACTGGCGCCTCGGCGGCCAGCAAGAAGAAATGGCCACCTCCTTCAGTTCGATGAAACTCGCATTCGGACTCGCGGTTTTCATGGTCTACCTGGTCATGGCTTCACAGTTCGAGAGTCTGTTGCATCCCTTCGTCATCATGTTCTCGGTTCCGTTCGCGATCATCGGCGTCCTCGCCACGATGTGGATCTTCGGAGTCACCGTGAGCGTCGTGTCGTTAATCGGTTTCATCCTCCTCGCGGGAATCGTGGTCAACGATGCCATCGTGCTGGTCGATTACGCGAACCAGCTCCGCAGGCAGGGCATGGCCAAACTCGAAGCCCTGGCGAAGGCCGGAAGGGTACGCCTCCGCCCCATCCTCATGACCACGGCCACAACCGTTTTCGGCCTCTTGCCGATGGCCCTCGGGCTCGGCGAAGGAGCCGAACTCCGGACACCGATGGCGCTGACCGTAATCGGCGGGATGATCACGTCGACTCTGCTGACCTTGTTGGTGGTCCCCGCAGTGTATGCAGTTCTCGACCGGCGCGATTGAAATCCGTTTCGCGGGTTGACCCGAGGCTGCTCACGTGATATATGCATATGCGCATAATGACTGCGATGCCACGTGACCGATCCGCAGCCCGACGAATCCTGATCCGCAACCTGCTGGCGGAAAGGGCAATATCCAGCCAGGCCGAGTTGGTCGAGCTTCTTCTCGAGGCGGGCCACAGGGTCACGCAATCGACGATCTCGCGCGATCTCGCCGAAATCGGCGCGGTCAAGGCGGACGAGGGGACCGAGAACGAACGCTACGTCCTGGTTGATCAGAAACGGGGCGCGAACGAACGCTTCGAAGTGCTGCGCCGGACACTTGAGGATTATCTCGAGGGGGCCGTGCCCTCCGGCAATCTCGTTGTGTTGAAGGTCCGATCTGCGACTGCGGGCGCGGTGGCCGCCGCCCTCGACGCTTCCCCCCCCAACGGCGTGGTGGGCACCCTGGCCGGCGATGACACGGTCGTCGTGATTGCCGACGAGTCGCTCGGCGGAGGGGCGGTGGCAAAAACGATCATGGGAATTTTGGAGGCTTGAGTTGAAAGTTGTCCTCGCCTACTCCGGCGGTCTCGACACTTCGATCATTCTGCACTGGATCAAACAGACCTACAACGCCGACGTGATCTCCTACACCGGGAACGTCGGCCAGATCGACGAGGATCTCGACGAGGTGCGTGAGGCAGCACTCGCGACCGGCGCCTCGGAGGCGATCGTCGAGGATCTGCGCGAAGCCCTCGTTACCGAGTGCGTCTTTCCTGCGCTCAAGGCGAATGCGGTGTATGAGTGGTACTACCTCCTCGGTACTGCCCTTGCCCGGCCGGTTCTCGCTCGGGGACTGGTCACGACTGCCGAACGTTTCGGAGCCGACGCGATTGCCCATGGCGCAACCGGGAAGGGCAACGATCAGGTCCGATTCGAGCTGTCGGCCTATGCGCTCCAACCCGAGATCCGCGTGATCGCACCGTGGCGGGAATGGGACATGAAGGGTCGCACCGACCTCGTTGCCTACGCCAACGAGCACGGAGTACCGATCCCTGCGGCCCCCAAACCATCGTATTCGATGGACGCAAACCTCATGCACGTCTCGTACGAGGGAGGTGTTCTCGAGGATCCCTGGGCGAGTCCACCGGAAGGCATGTTTCGTATGACCACTGACCCGGAGATCGCACCCGACGAGGCGGAGATCGTCACGGTCCGCTTCGAAAAGGGCGTGCCGAAAGAGATCAACGGGAGCAAGATGGACCCGGTCACCCTGCTCGAAACTCTCAACACGATCGGCGGCCGCCACGGAGTCGGACGAGTCGACATCGTCGAAAACAGGTTTCTCGGCATGAAGAGCCGTGGCGTGTACGAGACCCCCGGGGGCACAATTCTGCACCATGCCCATCGTGCGGTCGAGTCGATCACCCTCGATCGCGAGGTGCAGCACCTGCGCGATGAGCTTGTGCCCCGGTACGCCGAAATGGTGTACAACGGCCTCTGGTTCAGCCCCGAACGCGAGGCACTGCAGCGGTTCATGGACACTGTTCAGGAGCGGGTCAACGGTGAGGCCCGGCTCAAGCTCTTCAAGGGTGGCGTGACGGTGCAAGGTCGCAGGTCGGAGACCCACACTCTTTATGACGAAGCGGTCGCAACCTTCGAGGCAGACGAGGTCTATGACCAGGCGGACGCAAACGGTTTCATCCGGCTCAACGCCCTGCGCTTGCGGACACTCGGGGGCAAGAGAATCTCGGAAGGCGAATGAGCCTCCTGCGAGACCTTTTTGACCGCGGGGAGGACGGACTTTTTCGCGCCTTCGCTTCGTCGCTCGAGATCGACCGATGGATCGCCGAGGAAGACATCGAGGGGTCGATTGCGCACGTGACCATGCTGGGCGATGCAGGAATCCTACCCCCGGGCGAGGCAGAAACCTTGATTCAGGGTCTCCGGCAGATCCTCGAAGAGTTCCAGGAGGGAACCTGGACTCTCGACGGATCGGAGGAGGACATCCACATGGCGGTGGAGGCGCGTCTCACCGGTCTTGTTGGTGAGGTTGGGGGCAAGCTTCACACTGCCCGCTCACGAAACGACCAGGTGGCAACGGACGTCCGGCTGTGGATGAGACGGCGGCTCGGAAATCTCGCATCTGCGGTCAGCGGTCTCGCCACCGTCCTCCTCGATCGCACCGTCAAAGACGGCCAGGTGCTCATTCCGGGCTACACGCATCTCCAGCGCGGACAGCCCATTCTCCTCGGCCACCACCTGCTTGCGCACGCCTGGGCGTTGAGCCGAGATCTCGAGCGAATACGCGAGGCAACCCTCAGAATCAATCGAAGTCCTCTCGGCTCGGGCGCCCTCGCCGGGACTTCCCACCCCATCGACCGTCATCGTACAGCCAGCCTGCTGGGCTTTTCCGGGCCAATAGAGAACGCCATGGATGCTGTGGCGGCAAAGGATCATCTGCAGGAGGCCGTTTCGGTGTGCGCCATTTGCATGTCGAACCTGTCACGGATGGCCGAGGAGCTCGTCCTCTGGTCGTCAGCCGAATTCGCCCTGGTTCGCCTCGCCGAGCAACACACAACCAGCTCGAGCATCATGCCGCAGAAGCGCAACCCCGACGGCGCCGAACTCATTCGGGGCGAATCCGGGGTGGTTTACGGGCATCTGCAGGCCCTCTTGACCCTCACCAAGGCGATGCCGCTCGCCTACAACCGTGATCTGCAAACGGAGCGGAAACCTCTGATCGAGACGATACTGCTGACCACGGCATCCACCCGGCTGCTTGCTGCAATGTGGCGGGCACTGGAAATCAAGTCTGCGCGATTCGAGAGCGAGCTTTGGGGTGATTTCAGCCTTGCGACCGAACTCGCGGATCTCCTGGTAGAAAGAGGGGTTCCGTTCCGGGAGGCACACGGCGCCGTAGCGCGAGCCGTGAAATGGTGCGAAGAAGAGGGAGGGAACCTCACCCTCCTCAACGGTGGCAATGCCCAGCAATTCCACCCCGACTTCCCCACCGATCTGAGCCAGTGGCTCGATCCGCGGGCAGCTGCGGAGCGTCGAAGGTCCTTCGGAGGGACAGCCTCGGCCGAAATCGCTCGTCAGGTCACTCTCCTGCGAGATCTACTCGCACAGGAAGGCGGGGACTGACCTCGCTCTCCTACTGAGAAAGTCAAAAACACATACAATTACGAGAGTGTCGAAACCGACGAAGGACGCTTTCCGTAAATTGGGCATGTGTCGACCAGCTGTTGTCCTTCTGCTCACCCTTTTCCCCCCAGTCGTTTCTTTAGCCGATTCGCGGAACGAGAGCTTGGATGGGTCACAGACTCCAGGCCAGATTCCACGGGTCGAGTCCCGGATCGAGGTCGACGGCGTACTCGACGAGGCGTTGTGGGAGAGGGCGTGGACGATGCCTCTGGACTATGAAGTCAGTCCCGGAGAAAATACGCCGGCGCTCGCCCAGACGGAAGTCCTCGTGATGCACGATGCCAACCGCATCTACGTGGGTTTTCGAGCGCACGATCCAGATCCGGGTGCGATTCGCGCGCACCTCTCGGATCGCGACGAGGCGTGGAGCGACGACTGGGTCGGAGTCGTCCTCGACACATTCAACGACGAACGCCGCGACTATCTCTTCGTGGTGAATCCGTTCGGCGTACAAATGGACGTCATCGAGGTCGAATCGACCGGCGGAACGCCGTGGGACGGAATCTGGAAATCGGCTGCCACGATCACGGACTGGGGCTGGTCAGCCGAAATCGAGATCCCTTTCTCCACCCTTCGATTCCAGCGCAGCACGGGACCTCAGGTCTGGGGTTTCGACGCGATTCGTGGCTACCCCCGAAATGTATCCCACCAGATGGGCGCCTTTCCGCGCGACCGGAGCAACAACTGCTATCTCTGTCAGGCGCTGAAGATCGAGGGCTTTGCCGGCGTCTCTCCCGGGCGCAACATCGAGATCGACCCGACCTTGACCACTTTCCGCACCGACGAACGGGAGGAAATCCCGGATGGTCCGATGGACACGGGAGATACAGAGATCGACCTCGGCCTCACCGCGCGCTGGGGCGTGACGCCGAACCTCACGCTGAGCGGGACGATCAATCCGGATTTTTCGCAGGTCGAAGCCGACGCGTTGCAGCTCACCGTCAACCGCCCATTCGCGATCTTCTTCCCCGAGCTGCGTCCATTCTTCATGGAGGGCGCCGATTTCTTCGATACCTCGATGGACGTCGTCTACACCCGAGTGATGCGCGATCCAGAGTGGGGCTTGAAACTGACCGGTAAAGAAGGATCACACACGGTCGGCGCCTACGTGGTCGAAGACGAGATCACCAATCTGATCATGCCCGGCAGCGAAAGCTCGGATTTCACCGTCCTCGAACAACCGAACACGGCGACAGTGTTGCGCTACAAGTACGATGTGGGGAACCGGTTCACCCTCGGCGGCATATTCACCAACCGCGATGGGACGGATTATCTCAACCGCGTCGTCGGCATCGATGGCGACCTCCGCCTGACGGCGAAGGACCGCGTCTGGCTTCAGCTCCTGCGTTCGAGTACCCGATACCCGGATTCGGTGGTGGAAGAGTTCGACCAACCGGAGGGCACCCTCGACGACTGGACCGCCGAAGTCGTTTACGTCCACGAGACCCGCACCTGGGAGTGGTGGGCAGCGTTCCAAGACGTCGGCACAGATTTCCGGGCCGACCTCGGATTCATGCCACGGGTGGATCACCAGCACCGCGAGGTCGGCCTCGGCTACCAGTGGAACGCGACCGACACGAGCTGGTACTCACGAATGGACATCAAGGCCAAGGTCGAGGACACCGTCGACCAGACCGGTTTCCTCCTCTTCCACGAGGATGTCGTCCAGTTCACCATCGAAGGACCGTATCAATCACACTCCGTCATCCGACCGAGCAGGGCACGAGAGGGATTCGGTGGGAAGGAGTTCGACGTCAGCCGTCTTCGGCTCCACGTCTGCGGCAACCCCAACCGCCACAGCCATGCCTACCTGAACCTCGAGGGAGGCGGGAAGGTCGATTATGCCAACACGCGGCTTGGCGATTTCCTCAACCTGAACCTCGGTCTCTCCTATCGCTTCGGAAGGCATCTCTCCGTCGAACCCTCCTATGTCTGGGAGCGAATGGACGTTGACGAAGGGTGGCTCTACACCACCTCCATCGCCAAGCTCTACGCCTCTTGGCAGTTCAACGCCCGTTGTTTCGCGCGCGCCATCCTCCAGTACGTGGACGATGAGTTCAACACCGGCCTCTACTCCGATGACCGCGACCCGAAGACACGATGGCTCTTTTCCCAGCTGCTTTTTTCCTACAAGCTGAACCCGCGCACCGTTTTTTTCCTCGGTTACTCGGACAACTCGGTCGCCAACCAGGATTACGGCCTCACGCAGGTGGATCGCACGATTTTCGCCAAGATTGGCTACGCCTGGGTGTTGTGACCTATTGTGAGCCCTCCTGGAGCCTGAAGCGAGTCCAATACGCGTCCGCGCTGTCGGTGAAGCGCATGATTTCGCCGGACTCATCGAGAAGGAGATCGAGCACGTGCTGTTTGCCCGCCAGGTCGTGGTAAAAAATGGTGTATTGGTCGAGATCTCCGACCTCGTGCGTGTCCATCCCATCGACCTCGTACTTGACGACTCCGGTGCCACCGGTCCCGATGGTGACGGTGTCCTTCCGGAACTCGTAGTATTGATCGTTGAAATCGGGGTGCGAGGTCGTCCACAGGCCGTGAAGACGCGGGGTCACCTCTGAGAACTCAGGTCGCTGCCACAGGACCAATCGAGCCACAGCTATTGCGAGAATGACGACCACCAGCAAACCCACCAGAATTCTGGTTGTGCTCAGTACTCCTGGTTCCTGCTCCTCGAGATCCTCGAGGTCGTCCCAATCATCGTCATCGTATTTTCTTGCCATGGCCGCCCCCACTGCGGACTATGGGATCGCGCTCGCCCGCCTACTTAATACGATACCTCGCCACGTCCGGGTTGACCCCAACGGGCTTGAATTTCTCCCAGAGATAGAATCCGGAACCGGTCTTTGCACCGAGCTGCCCGGACTCGACCAGCCGCTTGAGTAGGGGACTTGGTTTGTAGAAGCTGCCGAACTCATCCTCGATCACCTCGCAGATAAAGAGCATGGTGTCGAGGCCCACATAGTCTGCAGTCATCAGCGGCCCCATTTTGTGACCGAGACAGTAGGTACATTTGTCGACGTCATCGACCGCCGCGATCCCCTCCTCGACCACGCGAATGGCTTCATTGACGAAAGGAACGAACATCCGGTTGATGGCAAATCCGGCCTTGTCTTCGGCCGGGATCTCGATCTTCCCCAGGTCGTGACAGAGCGCGACCACTGTTTCATAGGTCTGGTCGGACGTGGCGAGACCACGAATGATCTCGACACCCTGCTGCATCGGCACCGGGTTCATGAAGTGCATACCCATGAAGAGGTCCGGCTTCCCATAGGCCGCTCCGAGTCGGGTGATGCTGATCCCGGAGGTGTTGGAAACGAGGATTTTGTCGTAACTCTTTGCAGCCAGATCGCGGTTGATCTTTTCCTTGAGTTCGGGACGCTCGGGCACTGCCTCGATGATGAGATCGCAGCCCAATAGATCTTCGATGGCACTGGTGGTCGTCAGCCGGCCGAGCGCCTCGTCCTTGGCTTCGCCGGTGATTCCCTTTTCGCCCCCTGACTTCTCGAACGCCTTGACCAACCGGTCGAGACTCCTGGATATCGCCTCGAGCCCGCGCTCGAGCACGTCCGCGTCAACATCCATCACAACGACATCGAAACCGTTCTGGGCAACCACCTGGGCAATACCGTTGCCCATGGTGCCAATGCCGATCACGCCAATCTTCCTGAGTCCGCTTTCACTCATGCAGTGCCTCCTTTTCGAATCAGCGACATTCTACGCTTCCCCGGACATACGTGAAGAAGCTCGGGACGCCGGACGGAGGATCTTGGATCTTGGATGTTGGATGTTGGATGTTGGATGTTGGATGCAACTAGTGATGGCTTCGTCTTACGGATTTGTCAAGGGCTTGCCATGGCGAAGCCAAACGGGCGAAGCCGGGTGGATGGGTGGATCGAGTATCCAGTATCCAGCATCGGGCGGGAGCGGGGGGTCGTCAGTTGACGCGGCGATCGGCTGCAGGTATACACGTTGGGCTTGAGATGATTCTGGAAATCGACCCCACCGAACCGGAACCGTGGTTGCTCGCTCGCGCAGCACAGGTGCTGCGTGAAGGTGGCGTCGTTGTCATGCCGACAGACACGGTGTACGGCATGGCGTGCGGCATCACCCACCCGGAGGCGATCCAACGGATATACACGCTCAAGGACATGGATCCGAAGAAACCATTGTCTATCTTGGTGAGCGACATGACAATGGTCGGCCGCTACGCTCGAGGCGTCTCGAATCCGGCCTTCCGCCTCATGAAACGGGTGCTGCCCGGGCCGTACACGTTCATCTTTCAAGCCAGCCCTGAAGTGCCCAAAGTCATGCTCCGCAAACGGCGCACGATCGGCATAAGGATGCCTGACAACCCAATTGTCCTGGCGTTACTCGACGAACTCGGCGAGCCATTGCTCAGCTCTTCGATTCGAAGTCCCGAACAGGATTTCGTCAATGACCCTGAGGAGATCGACGCTGCTCTCGGCGACGACGTCGACATGGTTATCGATGGCGGGATCCTTCTCCCCGTGCCGTCAACCGTGGTCGACCTGTCCGGAAGCCAACCGGTCCTGCTCCGCGAAGGCAAGGGAGACGTCGAAACCCTCGAGCTGTTCTGAGCTCATCCAGCTGCTTCGAGCGATGCGTCCTTACGATGGGTACGTATGCAGGAATTAGGAATGCCGCTCGCCCTCCCGTATAGATCCGAGCACCGGGCGGGCTCAGCGGCGGGGGAATCCGAATTGCTGACTCCCGATTCTCAATTCGCTGCGCCCACCGCTTCTTCCACCGCATTCCGGATCTGTTCTGCAACGCGAGCTGGGTGATAAAACCGATCCCACAGTGACCTTCCACGGTGGCCGATCTCCTGCGCCGCGGATGGATCGCTCAGCAGCTGTTTGATCCTCTCGACCCACTGATCGGCATCATCGGCCTGGACCACGGCTTCACGCGCCTCATCGACAAGACCATTTGCCGCCCACGGGTGGACAACCGTTGCAACTCCGGCCGCCATCGCCTCGAGCACCTTCATCGGCACTCCGGAGCCAGAATTCATCGGTGCTATCGCTACCCGCGCACCCGCCAAGAACGGCTCCAGGTCCGGCACATCGGCGTGTACTTCAACCCCAGCCAATTTTCCAAGCCGTCGCACTGCCCGACTTGGCCGGGCCCCTGCCAACACCCATCGTGCCCCGGGCACGGCTATACGCAGATGCGGCCAGATTTCTTTAGCGAACCAAAGCGCCCCTCGAATCGTAGGCCGATAGCCGAGATTCCCGGACAACAGCACGACCGGTGCGCCGGGCTGTGAAACACCTGCAGTCATCTCGCGTCCCGAGACCGGAATCACGCACGCCCGTCCCCCCGGGACCGAAAGGAAGGCGAGATCCCTTTCTGAAACAGCCGCCGTGATTGTTGCCTTTTCGGCGATCTCCCGCTCGCGCAGCCGGCAACGCAGAGCTTCTGATCGGTAGGCGAACGAGAGAGTCGGCCCTACCGATCTGGCCGCGCGTTCGAAATGAAGCCCCATCGCATCGATGGCGTCGAAGATCAGGGGGATATGCGGTGAGAACTGGCGGACGAGATCCGCGGCCCAGCCGCAGCGCACCATCTGAACAATCACAACCTCTGGCCTGAAGTCTCCCAGCCCTCTGCGCACGACCCTTCGCGCCGCGCCCGAGTCATAGAGCCCTTCCTGCAACGGGTGGCCGGCGATTGCGGCCCTGGCCAGGCCCAAGCTCCTGGCGGCCGGGCTCAGGCTGTGCGGCATCCAGGTGACCCTCGCGGGTACCTGGAACGGCTCACTAGTGCCCGGGCAAACCAGCGCAAGGTCGTGCCCGGCAAGCGCTTCGAGCCATTCGACCGTACGCGCCTGGTTGCCGCGCCACGCTGGCACCGGGCTCCGGCTGGCAACCAACAATACCCGCATCAGTTCGCGTAGAACTCCTCGATCGCTCGCACGACCTGCTCTTGTTCTTCTTCCATCAGCTCCGGGAAGATCGGCAATGCCAACACCTCGCGGCTCGCCTGTTCGGCCACAGGGAAATCTCCCTCGCCGTAACCGAGGAACTCGAAGCAGGGCTGGAGATGGAGCGGCAGTGGATAGTAAACGGCTGCACCGATTCCCAGTTCGGCGAGAAAAGCGCGCAGCTCGTCTCGACGTGGGGCCCTGATCACGTACTGATTGAAGGTGTGGCCCCGACCGTCGATCGCCTGCGGTAGGCGAACGATCTGATCGAGGCCGGTGTTTGAAAACAGATGCCGGTAAAACTCCGCATTCGCTCGCCGTCCATCCACCCAACCGCCAACATGAGGCATCTTGACCCTGAGAACTGCTGCCTGAAGGGCATCGAGCCGGAAGTTGCCACCGACAGCCGGGTGCTGATACGGGCCCGACTGGCCGTGCACCCGGAGTTCCCGAACGATCCTCTCGAGCTCGGAATGCGCCGTCGTCACCAGCCCGCCGTCACCGAAACACCCGATGTTCTTCGAGGGAAAAAACGAAAAGGCGCCCATCACGCCGATCGAGCCAACCTGTTTGCCATCGAAGCTCGCTCCCCAAGCCTGGGCACAGTCCTCCAGGACCGGCACGTCACCGGCGACTTCGACGATCTGATCCATCGCCGCCGCCTGGCCGAACAGGTGCACCGGGATGATCGCCCGGGTGCGATCTCCGATCCTCGCTCGGAGGTCCCGCGGGTCCATGCAGTAATCGACCGGATCCACGTCAACGAAGACCGGCGTCGCGCCGAGGCGGGCCACCACGCCGGCAGTGGCGAAGAAGGTGAAGGTCGGCAGCACGACCTCGTCGCCTCGACCGATGCCGAGCGCCATCAGCGCAACGAGGAGGGCATCTGTGCCCGACGCGACACCAACGGTGTGGGCGACCTCGAGCGCCGCGGCCGCTTCGGTTTCGAATGCCTGGACTTCGTCGCCGAGGATGAAACGCTGCGATTCACACACCCGGTCGATCGCCTGGCGGAATTCCTCGCGCAGGGGTTTGTACTGTCGTGTCAGATCGAGCAAAGGCACGGCCATGACTTTCCTCCTCGGGCAGGAACCGATGACAGGGTACCTCGTGCATCGGGAATTAGGAATGAGGAATAAGGAAATGGGTATGCAGACAACCCACTTCACAAACGTGGCACCGTCAAGCAGAGCGGGCGGCAATCGGGATTCCGAATTCCGAGCTCGAAATTCATCTTTTGTTAACATGAATATGCGACTTCTTGTCTTCTTGTCGCGAAAAAGGAGTCTCAATGCACATCTGTGTCGTTGGTACTGGGTACGTCGGACTCGTTACGGGCGCGTGTCTCGCAGACTTCGGCATCAATGTCACCTGCGTCGACAACGACGAGGACAAGATCGCGATGCTCCTCGCCGGCGAGATCCCGATCTACGAGCCGGGGCTCGACGCTCTGGTCGAGAAAAATGCCAGGGGGGGCCGTCTCCATTTCTCGACCGACCTCGCACCGGCTATCCAGAATGCTCTCGCGATTTTCATTGCGGTCGGCACACCGCCAAAAGAGGACGGCTCCGCCGACCTCTCTTACGTGGTACAGGTCGCAGAGGAAATCGCCGACAATCTGAACGGCTACAAGGTCGTGGTCACCAAGTCCACGGTGCCGATCGGCACCGGGCAATTGATCGAGAAGATCATCACCGAGCGCGGAAACGGCGCTCACCCGTTCTCGGTTGTGTCCAACCCGGAGTTCCTGCGTGAAGGTTCGGCCATCGCCGACTTCATGCGTCCAGACCGAGTCGTGATCGGTGCGCGCGACGCGCAGGCAGTAGCAATCATGAAGGACATCTATTCTCCCCTATACCTGATCGAAACCCCGTTCGTAATTACCAATGTGGAGTCTTCCGAGCTCATCAAATACGCCTCGAACGCGTTCCTCGCAACCAAGATCACATTCATCAACGAGGTTGCTGAACTTTGCGATCGGCTTGGTGCGGATGTGCACCACGTATCCAAGGGAATGGGACTCGACAAGCGCATCGGTCCCAAGTTCCTCCATCCTGGGCCCGGTTATGGAGGCTCCTGCTTTCCCAAGGACACCCAGGCGATGTCGGAGATCGCCCACAAAGCCGGGCGTCCGTTCGAAATCGTTGACACGGTCATCTCGGTCAACGAGCGCATCAAGGAACGATCGATCGAACGCGTACGCGAGGCCATCGGGGACGATCTCGAAGGCAAGACGGTCGCCGTGCTCGGCCTCAGCTTCAAGCCCGAGACCGACGACATGCGCGAGTCCTCATCGATTCCCCTGGTGACCGCCCTGATCGAGGGAGGAGCCAAGGTCAAGGCATTCGACCCCGTCGCGATGGAAAACGCGAAGATGCTGCTACCCGAGAGCGTCGAGTACTGTGACGACTCCTACAATACCGCGGAAGGCGCCGACGCGATGATCATCGTCACCGAATGGAACCAGTTCCGCTCGCTCGACATGGAGCGGGTCCGCTCCCTGCTGAAGCAGCCTGTGGTGGTCGATCTCCGTAACCTCTACGACCCCCAACGGATGAAGGATCAGGGTTTCCGGTACTCCTCGGTCGGCCGCGCAGCGGAGAATCTTCCGCAGTGAATTTTGAATTCCCGATTTTGAATTCCCCCCCCACCCCGACTCCAGGCAACGCTAGATACTGGTCACTGGATACTGGTTACTGGTCACTCTTGGTCAGTGGGTCGCTCCTCGCGGGTTGACCTGACGGCCGGCGACCGCGAAACTAGGCGGCGTGACATCTGACGACTCCGTCCGGCTCGATATCTGGCTCGACGTGGCATGTCTTTTCAAGACTCGCTCGCAGGCCCAGACCGCGTGTAAACGCGGCCGGATCGAGGTCAACGGTGATCACGGCAAACCGCACCGTGCGGTGAGGCCGGGCGATACGATACGGATCAAACTACCCGGCGGCCGGCGCCGCATCATCGAAGTCGTGGAGCTCGAGTCGACCAACGTATCAAAGGCTCGCGCGCGTGATCTCTACATCGACCACACGCCGCCTCCCAGTCCGGAAGAGATCGAGTTGCGCAAGATGCAGAGGCTCTCGACACCGCCACGGAGGGTACGAGGTGCCGGGGCGCCCAAAAAGAGGGAGCGCCGCGACCTCCGTCGGCTGAAGGAGGAGTGGGAGTAGACAGGGCAGTGCGGCCAGACGGCGGATCGGCGTATCGACATTTCGACCTGACACGATTTCAGGGGCCTTGAGGTCCCCACCGGCGATGCGGCCGCACCGATGAGCCGATTAGCCGTCGAGCCGAAGAGCCGTGCTGCCCGCGGAGGAGCAGGCGGCCGCGGTAGAATAGCCGGACCCAATCGGGGTGCTGATCGTACAGATCACTGGAGGTCTGGATGAGCGGAGAGGCCAATTGGGACATGTTGGTGGTTGGCGGCACGGTGCTGACGATGGAACCGGACACCGAGCCAATCAAGAACGGCGCTGTGGCGGTGGCTGACGGGCGGATTGCCGCAGTTGGGCCGGCCGAGGAACTGCTCGAGGTCGGGCAGCCAGGCGATGTCCTCAACGCTGGAAATTGTCTGGTGCTCCCCGGCCTGGTCAACACTCACTCGCACCTCGCAATGACGCTTCTCCGAGGTATCGCCGATGACCTGCCCCTTATGCAGTGGCTTGAAGGCCATATCTGGCCGGCCGAGAAAGAACACATAAATCGCGAGACCGTCCGCCTCGGCACCGAGTTGGCCGCGGCCGAGCAATTATTGGGTGGCATCACGACCACGACCGACATGTACTTCTTCGCTGACGAGGTGAGCGAGGTGCTGGCTGCAGCCGGCATGCGGGCAGTAGTCGCCGAATCCCTGATCGGATTCGCCACGCCCCGATGCGCGACCTCCGAAGAGATGCTCGCCAAACAACGCGACCTTCTCGAGGCGTACGAAGACCACCCTCTCATCACTCCGTCGGTCGCGGCCCACGCACCGTATTCCGTGCAAGCGGCGGATCTGGTCGCGGAAACCGAGCTGGCCGAAGGGTACGAGGTTCCGATGCAGATACATCTCTCAGAGACCGCGTGGGAGGTGGAAAAGCTGCTCGAAGAGAAGGGCCTGTCACCAGTCGCATACCTCGCAGACCTCGGTGTGTTGTCGGAGCGCACCGTGGCAGCCCATTGCGTTCACGTGTCTCCACAAGACATCGAGCTGCTTGCCGAGTTCGAGGCAGGCGTGTCGCACAATCCGGTCAGCAATCTCAAGCTCGCCTCGGGTGTCTCGCCGGTGCCGGCCCTGCTGGACGGCGGAGTGAAGCTCGGTTTGGGCACCGATGGCGCCGCCTCCAACAACACCCTCGATCTGTTGCGGGACATGCAGCTCGCTGCCCTTTTGCACAAAGGCGTCTCCGGAGATCCGACGGTTCTGCCCGCCAGACAGATGCTCGAAGTGGTCACCGTCAACGGCGCCAGAGTGCTCGGGCTCGACAAACGGATCGGCACTCTGGTCGAAGGCCACGACGCTGATCTCATCTGTCTGTCAATCGACGGGCCCCACACGGCTCCAATGTACGATCCGTTTTCGCACGTGGTCTTCGCCGCCCGTGCGTCTGACGTTCGTCACGTACTCGTCCGTGGCAAGATCCTGGTGCGGAACCGTGAGCTGAAGACTCTTGACCGGGAGCGAATCGAGGCCCAAGTCCGGGAGTTTTCTGAGACCGTTCGACCGAGCTAGCATGGATCGAACAAAGAATTGAAGGAGGGAGTGATGACCGATATACCCAGATCCATCCTCTCAGCCACCGATTTTTCGGAAGCCGCGGACCGAGCCAGCCAGTTCGCCCGATCGCTCTCTCGGATTTTCGAGGCGGAGTACCATCTGCTCCACGTTGTCGTCCTCCTCGATGACCCCCACCTCGAAGACACCCACAGACACCGGCTTGAGGAACTCGTCGCACAGGGAGACGATGCGCGGCAGCGAGACCTCGAGAACAGCGCAGAAGATCAACCAGGTCTCGAGATTCGCCCGCACATGGTTCGGGGTCTCGCCCCGGCAGAGGTGATCGTGGAAACCGCATCGAATCTCGGCAACGATCTGATCGTTGTCGGAACACACGGAAGACGCGGACTATCCCACTTTCTGTTGGGTTCGGTTGCCGAGCGGGTCGTGAGGACCGCGGCCGTACCCGTTCTCACCGTCCGCGCCGACGCCGATATCGAGCTCGGACAGAAACCAAGCATCTTGGTTCCGCACGACTTTTCGGAGGCGTCAGCCAACGCCGTACGACACGCGGCAGTGTGGGCACAGGCGATGGGTGCCGACCTGACTCTTCTCCACGTCGTCGAACCGGTGGTCTATCCCGAGTTCTACTCTGTCGACGTGTTGTCTGACGATCTCATGGAGCGTTTGGTGGAACGCTCGGAGACAGCACTTTCTGCTGCTGTAGACGATCTCCTCGGGGATTGTGGAGCCCGCGTGGTTGTCGAAGTCGGACGGGCCGCATCGACAATTGTTGACTCCGCCGACCCGGCCAAGTTTGATCTCGTGATCATGGCGACGCGCGGCCTCTCGGGATTCGAGCAGGTCATGCTTGGTTCGGTTGCGGAATCGGTCCTCAGGCGTTGCCAGGTACCTCTTCTGGCGGTGCCCTCCGCTTGATCAGGTCAGTCCCCGTAGGGGCGGGATATATCCCGCCCTTGTTCATTGAAGTCCGTTGGGTCGTACAAGGAGGGCGGCATGTATGCCGCCCCTACAACACTCCGACGCTACAGTCAGTCGTCAAGGCGGACGGTTGTAAATATTCATCGCCGCCTCGACACCGTTCTGCAGGGCCACCTGCACGGCATCCGCCGCGCGGCTGACCGCGGACTTCGCGAGGTCGACCTCATCCGGGGAGAATGGTGACGTCACGTAGTCCGCCAGATCGCCGGACAATTCTTCACCCTGGACCCCGACTCTCAGGCGTGGGAAACCGGTTCCGATCTCGCGACACAGATCCCGGAGGCCGTTGTGCGTACCGGGGCCGCCCGACGGGCGAATCCGCAGCTGCGCCAGCGGCAGGTCGATATCATCGACCACCACCAGCATCTGTTCGGGCGACAGTTCGAACTCTTCGAGCAACCATCCAGCCGCCTCGCCAGAACGATTCATGTACGTCTGGGGGCGGGCCAGCGCCACGAGGCGAGCGGGTCTGATCACCGATAGCTCGCACGACGCCCGCTCGAGCCAGTCGACACCGTTATGGCGCCGCAGTAATTCCTGCAGAACCTGGAATCCCACGTTGTGGCGCGTGGAGGCGTAATTCTCCCCGGGGTTCCCGAGCCCGACCACCAGTTCAATGTCCATGAGCAAAGAGGGAGGCGCGCCCGCTTGCGGGCGAGCCCAGGCTGGGCCTATTCGCCTCCCTCGCCCCCTTCTTCGCCCTCGTCCTTGCCCTTGCCGATGACCTCCGGCTCGGCGGCCTCGGAAATGACGGCCTCTTCCTCGAGTGCCTCTTCTTCGGGGACCTCTTCCTCGACGACTCTCGGAGTTTCGACGACAACCACGACGCGGCCTTCGTCCTCGAGGAACTTCGCGTTCTCGGGCAGCTGATCAGCAAGATCCGCCACTGTCATATGTTCATCGACCTCGAGCTCCGAGATATCGAGAACAAACTTGTCGAACATCTCGCGAGGGAGGATTTCGATTTCGAGTTCGCGTGACACAAAGTCGACCCGGCCACCGTGGCGGACTCCGACACAATCGCCGATAAGCTCCACCGGCATTTTCACCGTCAGCTTGTGACCGCGGGTGATACGGATGAAATCGATGTGGATGAACTGACCGCTGATGGGATCAGTCTGAAGCTCCTTGATCATCGCCAAGCGCTCCTCATCCGTACCCTGGAGCTTGAGCAAAAAGATCGTGTTTTCGCCCGCAGCGCCCTTGAGTATTTCGCGCACCGCGTGCTCGTCAACCGAGATCGCCACCGGAGGCTTGTCACCTCCGTAAAGCACGGAAGGCACTCTGCCCTGATTGCGCATCCTACCGGCTTCTCCGCTGCCGCGGCCCTCCCGAGCTTCCACCGTAATCGTAATTTCTGGGGTCTGTGTTGCCATGAACGTAACTCCCTTGATTCTGTATGTTGTATTCAGACGAAAAGGCTCGAGACCGATGCCCCCTCGTGAATTCGACGGATCGCCTCTCCGAGAAGCACTGCCAGGGACAGCTGCTCCACCTTTTGGCTCATCCTCGCCTTCTCGTTGAGGGCAATAGTATCGGTCACCACAACCTTTTCGATTGCAGATGCATTCAACCGGTCGATTGCCGGGCCTGAAAACACCGGGTGGACTCCGGTGGCATAAACTGACCGTGCGCCACGTTCGATCAACGCCTCGGCGGAGTGCACCAGGGTCCCTGCGGTGTCGATGATGTCGTCGACGATCACACAATCGCATCCTTCGACGTTCCCGATGACATTCATGATCTCGGCCCGGTTGGCCTCCGGTCGGCGCTTATCCATGATTGCGAGATCGACCTTCAATCGCTTGGCGAAGGCACGAGCCCTTTCGACACCGCCCGCGTCGGGCGACACCAACATCGGTTTGTCGAGCGCCTTGCGGCGAATCGCCTCGATCAGAACCGGCGCCGCGTAGAGGTGATCGACGGGTATATCGAAGAAGCCCTGGATCTGAGCCGCATGAAGATCGATCGTCAACACCCGGTCTGCACCAGCGGTAGTGATCAGGTTCGCGATCAGCTTCGCAGTGATGGGGACCCGCGGCGCATCCTTCCGATCCTGACGGGCGTATCCCATGTAGGGTATGACGACGCAGACCCGCGCCGGCGATGCGCGACGAAATGCGTCGAGCATGATCAACAGTTCCATCAGGTTTTCGTTTGGCGGGGGACCGGTCGGCTGGACAATGAAGACATCCGCGCCGCGGGCATTCTCCTCGATCTGGCAGTACAACTCCCCATCCGAGAAGTTCCCGAGGCGAATCCTTCCTATCTCGATCTGTAGATATCCACAAATCGACTCGGTCAGCGCCGGGTTTGCGCGACCGGAGAAAACGAGCAGCGGTGTTTCCCCAAGCATGTGCCGTTCGACTCCCTCGATCTCTTCCCCATCATGTGGCTGGGGCGGCAGGATTCGAACCTGCGAATGCCGGATCCAAAGACCGGTGGCTTACCACTTGCCGACGCCCCAAGCGCCGCAGAGTATACAGGATTTAGCCCTGCTCCTTGTCGGCCTTACTCTTTGTCGGCGTTGGCCGCCGGCGCATCGCTCGTCCAGAACTCCTCGTTGAACAGTCTCGCCGAAAGGCGATCGAGGGCCGATATCTTGGCATCCTTGCCGTCCGACCCCTTCTGGTCTCTGTCACCGACCACCCGGCTCCGACGAGCCGTCTCGTACTCTTCGAGAACCCGCTTCTCGATGTGCTCACGGATTTCGCTGTTCAACGGATGGGCGATGTCACGCATCTGCCCATTCCGCGTCTTTCTCGCCGGCATCGTCACGAAGACCTGTCCTTCACGCCCTTCAATGACCCGTAGATCGTTGACGATGAAGCTGTCGTCGAACACAACGCTGGCAAACGCGCGGACTTTCCCGCCCTTTGCCGGGCTGACGCGCACCTCGGTCACCTTCATACAAACTCCTCTCGCTCTCCTTCGGTCTTTTCCGCCACCTGGCGTGCCCGCGTGCGACGTGTAGTCGCTGCCACGCGAACCTTCCAATGTTCATCAATTCCGCTGGCCGCGCGCCGTGCTGTCGTGACATCGGGGTAAACGGCACACGCGGAAGCGCCAGATCCTGTCATCCCGGCATGCAGCGGCGAGGTGGTTCGCAGAGCGGTCACTGCTCGCCCCACATCCGGCCATTTTTCAAACACTGCCGGTTCGAGATCGTTTTCGAGATCGTGCCATGGCAGCGCCGCGACGGCATTCCCTTTCGATACCGCCACGAAGGTATCCACCGTATCTTTCGACCTCGTCGAGGTCAACCTGGAAAGGGCCGAATAACACCTGTAAGCGTCGGCTGTCGACACCTCGAACCGCGGGCTGCACAGGACGACTCCGAATTCCTGAAGATCCGGCAACGGCTGGACGAGTTCCCCACGCCCAGTCGCCAACGCCAAACCACCAGTGAGAAAGAAGGGGACGTCCGAGCCGAGCCCTGCTGCAAGCCGCTCGAGTTCATCCTTTTCGAGCTGGAGATTCCAGAGCTCATCGAGAAGAAGGAGCGTCGCCGCGGCATCCGACGAACCACCGCCGAGGCCAGCACCAACAGGAATGTCTTTCACCAGCGTCAGCCTCGCCCCCTCGACGACCCCCGAGAGCATGCGAAGGGCATTTGCCGCCCGAATCACGAGGTTTTCGCGACCCGATGGCACGACTCCTCGCGGCTGCACCTCGAGACGCAGGTCTCCGACAGGAGAAGGCTCCGCCCGCACCTCGTCCGTGAGGTCGATCGTCTGCTGCAGAATCCTGACCTCGTGGTACCCGTCTTTTCGCCTGCCCAAAACCCTCAAATCCAGGCTGATCTTCGCCTGGGCAGGCAATGACAAGATCATCGGTCGGTTTCGACCACACAGCGCGGGAGCGTGGGAAGAGTCGGCAGCTCCTTGCCGGTGTTCCACTCGAGGCGGATCAAATCGAGCTCCGCCCATCGGCCATCTTCTCTCTTCACGCGCACTTTTCCGGGCACCGACAGACTATGGTCACCAAGCCGTATGCGCCAGCCCTTACCCGCGTTCCCCGCCTCCTCCACCGACACGACCCGCCACGGATCCGGTTCTACCGTGACTCGCGCTTTCCAGCCCTGACCTTCGATCAAAATGCGTCCGTCGTCGAGTGGCACGATGTGGTCTTCCTCCGCGGCCGGCAGTTTCCCGGCGAGAAGGCGAGCAGCCTGCGGTAGCGGCATTGCGGCCACCCCGAGCACCTGTGCAAGGCCGGAGATCTCGATCTGACAGCCCTCGCGAAGATCAAAGAACATGGGCGGATTCACGCCGGACCACGAAGTGAGGGACACCGCCGAGCCGAAAGGCTCGGAAACCGTGATCCGTCCGGCGTCACCGCTTGTCAGGAGCGCCAACCGAAGATTGCTCGAAGAGGCGACCCGGAGACGATAGAGGATGGCCGGATCTGCCTCTAACGGTTGGCCAAGGTGGTCGATTGCCTCTTCGGGTTCAATCGCTGGAGCCCTGGAAGCCGTCGTCGCGCAACCGCTCAGAGCGGAGATCAGAAGCAGGATCGCAGCGACTATGAGCACCGCACCGGTGCCAGTCGCCGCCGAACCGATCCACTTACTCTTCATTCTCGATTCGCTCGAGCAAAGAGCGCGCATGGTCAGGATCATCACAGCCCATATCGAGGCCGAGTTGGAGGTAATGACGACCCTGGTCCGCGTCGCCACTCGCCAGTAGCACCTCGCCGAGGTGACAGAAGATGGTCCCGTCGCCGAAACCGCCCCCGAGGTCGACTGCCCGACGTAGCCAGTGCTCGGCCTGGTCGAGATCGCCCATTCGGAAATGGACCCAGCCCAGACTGTCGAGGTAGGCGGAGTTTTCAGGATCGATGGCGACTGCGCGTGAAATCAGGGCGTACGCCTCCTCGAGGTGAATCTCGCGGTCTGCCAGCATATATCCCAAATAGTTGGCCGCGTCGGCGTCATTTGGCTCGGACTCGACCAACCGACGGAAGAGTTCCGTCGACTCCTCGACCAGACCCAAACGCTCCAGCGCGGCGGCGCGGGTGAACGCGAGATTTCGATCGCTCCCGAGCCGATCGATGGCCGCTGCCGATTCACGATCGACCTCCTCCCAGCGTTCTACCGTCTGCAGGGCCCGCAATCCTGCCAGTACAGTTTCAACGCTGTCGTCGTCGAGCAACGGTCGCAGCCGCCGCCACGCTCTCGGGTCACCCAGCCTGAGACGGAACTCGGCTTCGATTGCCTCCGCTTCGACCTGAGCCGTGCCAGAAAGCGAGGGCTGCAGACGCACCATCGAGGAAACCCCGTCGCCCCACTGCTCGCTGCGACGAAAGGTCTCCGCCAGCAGACGCACGTAATCGACTCCGGCGCTTTCCGCATCGTCGACGCGGTCGAGCCACTCTCGTGCCACCAGCGGGTTTTCTGCCAACAGCTCAATCCGCGCCGCGGTCAAAACGGTACGCACCGCTTCCTGAGAGCCGGGATTCCTGCCGACTTGCCGCCACGCCTGCTCCAACCATTCGCGCGCCTTTTCCTGCTTGCCGGTGCGACTCAGAGACCACGCCATCGCGAGCATCGAATCGAGGTCATTCGGCTCTTTCTTCAGCAGGCGTCGTAGCCGGGAAACCGATTCGTCATGCCGGCCGAGAGACGACAGAAGATGTGCTTCCAGCCTCTGTGCCCGTGCCGAATCCGGAGCCCGCACGAGTACGCGTTGAACGGTCTCAAGGCTCAGCTCCAACCGGCCGCCTTCCCACAGAAGAACGGCTGCCCGCATCAACGAATCGAGGTCGATGTCCTCCAGCCAGCCGAGCATCCGCTCGCCGGCTTCTCCCGGCCGTCCGAGCTCGACCAGGACGTCAACCAAACCCTGTTGGCAAGTCGGGCCCATGGGCCCTCCGCCGGCGCACGAATCATAGAGCTCGAGAGCCTGCTCGAGTTTGCCGGTCTCGCGGAGCAACTCGGCATGCAGAATTGTCAGGCGCGGGTTTCCTGGCCGGTCGCGTCGGAGGTCGGCCACGACTTGTTCGGCCTCGGCGGGTCGATCGAGCCCCTGCAATACTTTTGCCTGGGAATAGAGGAGGTTTACATCACCCGGGTTGCTTTCGATCGCAGCCGTGAGGGCCACCTCGGTCGGACCCAGTAGCTCAGGGTTGCGCGACGCCAGATGAGCCATCGCCAACGCTCGCAAACGGAGGCCCTCAGGGCTCGGATCGGACAACTCGGCGAGGACATCGACGGCTCTTTTGGCCATCCCGATATCGACCAGAAAACTGGCGTATGCCAGGCGAATCTCAGTCACATCGGGTGCGGCAATGACGGCCCTGTCGTAAGCATCCATCGCCTCCCGGAATCGTCCGTTCGCCTCCAAGACGCGGGCCTCGAGATACTGCTCGAGCCCCCTCGGCAGAGCTTGAGCATCGTTCACCGGCAACTCTTGGCCGGTTGTCATCATGGCGACCAACAGGATCGCCGCCGCTGTCAGGCAATTCTTCGGCATTCTCACCCTCGTTGAGGCTGCCGGGTGACCTTGGTTACCGACAGCCAAACACATCGTTCTATGCATGCAATCACGAGTTTACCCTGTATTGTTCCCGGTCTTGTGACGATTCCGTGGTCTCTCCGAGCCCGTCTGCTAGAATCCCGGCCGATGACCGAATCCGACCCACTGGGATCGCTGTTCACCGACCGCACATTCGACGACATAGATCTGCCGGTAGATATTCGCAGAGCCGTCGACGATCTCGGCTTCACGCATCTCACGAAGGTGCAAGCCGAGGTGTTGCCGATGTCTCTCGCCGGCCGCGACATCGTCGCGCAGGCGCAAACCGGATCCGGCAAGACCGCCGCTTACCTGCTGACCGTTTTCACCCATTTTCTCCGCGTTCCGAGGAGTTCTCCGCCCGAGGTCCCGCGAGCACTGATCGTCGCACCGACGCGAGAATTGGCCGTGCAGATCGCGCATGACTCCGAGGGCCTGGGCCACCACGCAGGCATACGAACCCATGTGGTGTTCGGTGGGCTCGATTATCGGAAGCAGCGCGAAATCCTCGAACGCGGGACGGATCTGTTGATCGGCACCCCCGGACGCCTCATCGACTATCACAAAAAGGGATCGTACTCGCTGAAACAGAGCGAGATGGTGGTGATCGATGAATGCGATCGCCTCTTCGACATGGGATTTGCCGACGATCTCCGCTGGCTCCTCCGCCGCATGCCCCATCCCCAGAAACGGCAGTCACTGATGTTCACGGCCACGCTGTCGCAGCGGGTGATGACACTCGGTTGGAGGCAGATGAACGACCCGGCGGAGGTCGTGGTGAGCGCCGAACAGCTCACCCCGGATTCGATCCACCAGGCACTCTACCACGTTGCCACGCGGGAGAAGCTCTCCCTCCTGCTCGGCCTTCTCGAACGAGAGGGCAGCTCGAGAACCATGATCTTCGTCAACACCAAACACCAGGCCAAGCGGTTGGTGGATGATCTCCGGCGCCACGGCTATTCGGCCCGCGGCCTGACCGGCAATGTCGTTCAAACCAAACGACTGCGTGTTCTCGACGAGTTTCGCGACGGCAAGCTGCCGATTCTCGTCGCCACCGACGTCGCCAGCCGGGGCCTCCACATCGAAGGCGTCAGTCACGTCATCAATTACGACCTGCCCCAGGACCCGGAGGACTACGTCCATCGCATCGGCCGGACAGCGCGGGTCGGGGCGGAGGGCAAGGCCATAACTCTCGCGTGTGAAGACTATGTCTACTCGCTCGATGCGATTCAGCGATACGTCGGTTACGAGCTCCCGACGGACTTCGCCGATGACGAACTCTACGCCGAGGTCCGCCCCCGGGATCGGCGGCCCCCGTCGCGCGAACCTCATCGCGGGCGATCGGCACGCACCAGAACTGACCGTTCCACTCAAGGCGAAAAAACATCGAAGGCGCGCAAACGGCGGCGCCGTAGACGACCGCGACGTGGGTCGGGAGGCGGAAAAGGCGACCCGTCAGGATCGAATGACTAGCCCGCGTCTGACCGTCAACATACCCACCCTAACGGATCAATTTCCCCCGAGACCAAGCGATGGTGCGTCGTCGTCGGACCAGTCGGGCACCAGCGGGCCTTCAGTCCACGGGTTGCACCACACAACGTCGCGCGGCATCTCGGAGAGACCCACTGACATCACCGGGACTCGGCCTTTCAGGTCCACGACCTGCAACTGCGCGTCCTTCAGAACCGCTGCAACGTGGCGCTCGTCCGGAGATGTCACGAGTCTGGCCGGTGCCATTTCCAGCGGGACGGTCCATTCTTTCTTTCGTTGCAAACCCTTTTTCTTGTCTCGTTTGAGCTCCCAGATCAAGATCTCGCCGCCACCGTCGTTCCGTTGGACGGCAGTCAACAGAGTCGACCCTCCTGCTGCGAAGACCACATCAATCGGCGTCCCTTCGGTCGGGAATGCGTCTATCGGAGTCAGACTCGCGGGATCCACCAACAGAACACTTCGGGTATCGGCGGCCGCGAGTGACATCAGGCCGAGCGAAAACGAGAGCGCAAAACGCCGAACATCTCCGCCCAGAGGGCGCCTGAACACGAGGCGCCCCTCACTCAGGTTGACCGCAGCCAGACTCGCATCACCATCACCTTTCGGCGACCGCTCAAGGACAAACAGCACGGTGTTGTCCGCCACTACAGCTACCTGCCAGGGGCGTTCGAACGGGATTTCGAACCGATTGATGAGAGCGCGTTCTGGATAGCTCATCACCAACAACTGGTCCGAAAGCACCAGATATCTGTCGGACAGCCGGCCGAAGTGGGGCATCGTGACGCCAGAGATCAATTCCTGGACTGTCAGACTCCGAAGATCGATGACGGTGGTCTTCGAATTGACGAGATCCGGGGCGAAGAGCACTCCACCGGGCGCCGGAAAGAGCCACGCCACCGGACCCGAGGGAATTCCGATCGAGTTTCCAGTGGCCGGATCGACGAGGGTCACCTGGTTGCCCGTTGACGCTGCGAGAATTCCCATCGGAGGACTTTTTTCCGACTTCGCAGCCGAAGCACAGATCGAGATCGAGGCACCGAGGATTGCCGACATCACCAGACCCTTCGAGACAACTCCAACTGCCTTTTTCACTCGACCTCCAGGGGGCGCCCACGCGCTCGCCAGCTGAGCACGCCGCCCTTCAGATTGATGATTTCTTCGAACCCGTGCTCGGCCAGCAACCGCATCGCCCGGGTCGAACGTCGACCGGATCTACTGACCAGAAAGATAGGCCGATCCCGCGGCAGATCACCGATCTCGTCGACGAACTCGCGCAACGGTATGAGACGTGAGTTCGGGAGATGGCCGAACGCGTATTCTTCCGGTTCTCGAACATCGATCAGAACTGCACGGTCCCCCGCCTCTGCCACTGCATCCTCGAATTCCACCACCTTGAGGTGCTGCAGCGGAAAGAGCAACTGCCCGGTGGACGGCGGCAGACGATGGTCGTATGGGTGTTTGGTCAGGGGCTGACATTCGGCGAAGACCCGATGTTCACATTCGTAGCAACAGACGGCGGAGTCTATGGCCTCGTTGAAGAGGAACTCGATTGCGTGATCGGACTCGAGGAAATGACCGCTCCCGAGGATCTGCTCGAAGCCCGTGCGGCGCATGAAATCGCGGACCTCGGGCTGTACGTGGACCAGGTAGAGGTCTCCACCTGCCCCGCGGTATGTTCGGAGCAATCCCTCGAGCACATCGATGCCCGCGAGGTCACACCGATCGACACCATGCATGCGCAAGAGAAGCAGACACTGGCCCGGGTGTGACTCGAGATTCGCCAAAAGGGCGTCTTCCACGTAGCTCGCCGAACCGAAGAAGAGCGATCCCTGAACCCTGATGACCCCGAGCTGCGGACAAGCTGGAGCATCCGGATCCACGATGAAATGATGGAAATTTCTGTCCGGGACGACGGCCTCCACTGTCGGCATGCTCGATTGATAAATGTAAATTGCCAACGACAGGATCACGCCCGCGAGAACCGCGAATTCGAGTGGGAGGATCAAGGTCGCCATGAAGGTCGACATCATGATCCCTGTTTCCGGACGTGAGCTGTGAAGCACCCGACGTACTCCTCGCAAATCGACCATGCGGTACGCGATGAGCATGATCATTCCAGCAAGACTGGCTCGCGGCAGATAAACCGCAAGGGGACCGAAGGCGAGCACGCCTGCGAGAATCAACAGACCACAAAAGACGCTCGACATCTGGCTCCTCGCGCCCGACTGATAATTGACCGCCGAACGTGTGAAGGAGCCTGAGGTCGCGTAACCACTGAACAGGCCGGCAGCGATGTTGGCCATTCCCTGGCCGACCAGTTCCTGATTTGCGTCGAGATGTTCACCACTTTGCCGGGAAATCTCGCGCGCGATCGAAATTGCCTCAATCAGGCCGAGGGCGGCAACCGCAAGCGCACCCGTGAGAAGGGCACCACCTACGTCGCGATCGAAGATCCATCCGATCGAGAAATCGGTAAGATGTGGTATCTCGCTGGGGACCTCGCCGACGACGGCGATACCGAGCCGATCAACGCCAACAACCGCTACCAAAACCCCGGTGGCGATGAGGGCCATCAGGGCGCCGGGCAACTTTCTCGAAAACCCTTCTATCACCAGGATCGCCAGTACCGTCGTGCCTCCCAGTATCAGGCTCGTGAGATGGAATTGGTCGATATTCCGAGCCAGATTGAGAATTGTATGAAGAAGGTGGGGACTCCTCGGAATATCGATGTTCATGAGATTTCCGAGTTGGCCAACAGCAATCAGTACACCCGCCCCGGCTGTGAAGCCGAGCAGCACCGAGCGAGATACGAAGTTGACCAGCATCCCGACACCGACGAACCCCAGGACGATGCACAAGACCCCTACCATGACCGCCATCACACTCGCCGCAACCAGGTATTCCGCACTTCCGATTGCAGCCAGCGGAGTAAGGATAGAGAGAACAAGGATCGAGATTGCGTTCGTCGGACCCGTCGAAAGGTGACGCGAAGAACCCCACAGGGCACCGGCTATGGTCGCCACCATCGCCGAATACAGTCCATAGGTCGGGGGGAGACCGGCAATCGATGCGTAGGCGATGCACTGCGGAATCGCGAGCACGGCGACCGTCGCGCCGGCTACGAGGTCTGGACGGATGTGGCGCACACGATAACCGCTCACGATTTCCCACGGCCGAGTAAACGGCTTCGGATACCTGCGCAACGAATCTGATCCAGCCAACTCCTCTCCTTCGCCCCCAGCATAGCTGACGCCCTCATCACTTGGTGAGATACCCTCAGCGGGTGAGCACGCTGTCCACCGATCTCAAGCGACGAGCCGTCGAGGAGGGCTTCGACCTCGTCGGAATCGCATCCGCCGGTCGAACTCAACACGCGACGGCGCTTGAACGATGGCTCGATGCCGGCATGCACGGAGACATGGAGTACATGGCGGCCACCAGCCACCTTCGCTCCGATCCGCGCCTTCTGCTACCCGGATGCAAGTCCGTCGTGGCTGTCGCCATGAGCTATCGCTGCGACCTGCCCGATTCGACCTCATTCGAAGCCGCGCAGGGGCGTGTTTGGGTCTCACGCTACGCCTGGGGAAGGGACTATCACCGGGTCCTCAAAAAGAGGCTCGTCCGTCTCGGGCGGTGGCTCGCAAATCGGCGTCCTGAGGCTCGCTGGCGAGCGTGCGTTGACACCGCACCGGTGCTCGAGAGGGAGTGGGCGGCAACTGCCGGTCTCGGATGGATCGGCAAGAATACCCTGCTGCTCAACCGTAAGTTCGGCTCGGAGCTATTTCTCGGAATTCTGCTCACCGATCTGGAACTGGCAGCGGACGATCCGGTTCCCGAGCACTGTGGGACCTGTACAGCGTGCCTCGATGCCTGTCCGACCCAGGCCTTCCCGGAGAAAAGGGTCCTCGACTCTCGGCGCTGCGTGGGATACCTGACCGTCGAGCACCGCGGCGAAATACCTGAAGCTCTGCACGGCGAAGTCGGCACGATGATCGCCGGCTGCGACATATGCCAGGAAGTGTGTCCCTGGACCCGGCGCGCTCAGGCGACCACCCATTCGGAGTTTCTTCCGGCCGAGAACCGCTTCCGACCGCTACTCGACGACCTCGAGACCCTCGACGAGGAAGGCTACAGGGAGTGGCGGCGAGGCAGTGCGATCAACCGAATCGGATACCAGCAGTTCCGACGTAACCTTGCCATCGCCCGCAAGTACATCGAAAAGAAGCGAGGCTGAGCGGTGGATCCACGGTGGGTCAGCCATCTGAATTCGGCCGCGGGAGAGTGAGAACTGTTAGCCCGGACTGTTCATGATGATTCGTCGCGAGGACGGTGAGGTGAAGTGACCAGTTGGGTTTGCGATCAAGAGATGCGGCCGGACCTCACGGGGCGCGGAGGCGTACTTGACGGTGCGTTGAGCGCCCCGAGGTGAGCACACACCGCTGGGTGCGGCACATCGCCGGCCGCACAAGCAGGAGCTCCATGAATCGTCCGGGCTAGGCTTTCTTGAGCGGTCGCATAACCATGGTCAGATCGCGGCCCTCGAGCCTCGTCGGCATTCGGTCGACTTGGGCCACGTCTTCGAGGTCCTCTGCCACTCTCTTGAGCAACTCGAATCCGTTTTCCGGACGCCTCATCTCACGCATCCGAAACATGATGGTGACCTTCACGTGCTTTCCCTGCTCGAGGAATTTGCGCGCCCGCCGTGTCTTGGTGTCGAAATCATGGATGTTGATATTGGGCCGATACTTGACCTCTTTGATTTCGACCTGGTGTTGCTGCTTCTTGGCCTCTCGGGCCTTTTTTTCCTGCTCGTAGCGGAAGCGCCCGTAATCCATGATCTTGCACACGATCGGCCGCGAGTTGGCCGCGACCTCAACCAGATCAAGACCTTTCTCCCGGGCAAGCGCGAGGGCCTCTTCAACCGGCACCACTCCGACCTGATTTCCTTCGTCGTCGACCAGGCGCACCGGAGAGAGTCTGATTCGTTCATTGATTCGCACCTGGGGTGCTTCGGGGTCCTCACGAAACGCGTACTTTCGGATGGTCGTCCTCCCTTGGTTCGGTTTTTCGATCGATTGTCCACAGCCGCCCTCGGCGGCTGACAATACAAAGCGGAGTATACCACCTAAGGCCTGAAAAACAGTGAGGTGTCAAGGTTCGCCGTCCATCGATCAGGTGGCATCCCGTGGCCGTCCCACGACCCTCACCCATGCTCCGACGACGAAAACTCCTATCACGAGCAGGATCCCCGGATGTGCGCCGACGGCGGCGAACGCGAGGTATCCGACGACCCCGGAGAGTAGTGCCGAAAAGAGCGCATAGGGAAGCTGAGTCCGCACGTGATCGACATGATCGCATCCGGAGGCCATCGAAGACAGGATGGTCGTATCTGAGATTGGCGAACAGTGGTCACCAAACACCGCACCCCCGAGAATCGCTGCGACCGAAGCTGCAAGGATACTGACGCCTCCTGTGGAAGTGGCCAACGCGAGAGGTACGGCAAGTGGCGTCAGAATGGCCATCGTTCCCCAGGACGTACCGGTGGCGAACGACACCGTCGCTGCAACCAGGAACACTGCCACGGGTAGCAACGATGGCGGCATGCTCGGTCCGACCGCGGATTTGAGAAAGGCGGCCGTCTCGAGATCGGTGCAGACCTGTCCGAGGGACCAGGCGAGAGTCAGGACGACGAACGCCATGAACATGCTCTTGAAACCGGTGACGGTGGCCTCCAGGGAAGTACGAATCGTGAGGATATTTTGTCCCACAGCCAGAACCACAGCGGCCGTGAGGCCAGCAAAGCTCGCCCAAAGGAGCACAGTGAACGGGTCGGACTCGCCAATGATGCGGCTCAACGTCAGTGTAGTCTCGCCACTATCGAGCAGACCCTGTTGGCCAGTGAGGTAGAGACCGACCATGGTCACCAGGACAACCAGTGAAATCGGAATCACCGCGTTCCACCAGCGGCACGGCACTCCTTCCTCCGGAGCGAGATCACTGTCGTCGAAGTCAGCCAAAGGCTGGGCACCGCTGGCCAACAGCTCGCCCTTCCCGGCACGCCGCTCTGCCTTCAGCATCGCCCCCCAATCGCGGCCAGACACCGCCACCGCGAACGTAGTTGCGAGAGCGAAAACCGGATAGAACGAATATGGCAGCGAAGCCAGAAAGATGGAAAATGGATTGAGATTCGATCCTGCCTTGGCGAGCGCGTCGCCGATCAACGAAACCTCGTAGCCAATCCAGGTCGACACCAGAGCCACGCACGCTACCGGTGCGGCGGTCGAATCGACCAGATAGGCGAGCTTTTCGCGACTGATCCCGTGACGGTCAGTGACGGGGCGCATCGTGTTGCCGACGATCAGGGTGTTGGAGTAATCGTCGAAGAAAATCAGCACACCCATCACCCAGGTCACGACCTGCGTGCGGCGCGGGGTCGTTGCCAAAGGCTCGAGGGCGCGCACAACACCGAGGGTCCCGCCGCTTTTGCTGATCACGCCGACCATACCGCCGAGCAGCATCGAGAAGATGATGATGCTCATGTGATCAGAATCGACGAGTGCGTTGCGCACATTCGTGTCGATGAGACGGAGGAAGCCCGCCAGAGGATTTCCTCCTGCAAGCATGGTGGTCCCGACCCAGACCGCGATGAGCAGGGCGATCAGCACATCGTGGAAAGCGAGAACCAGCGCAATCGCTACCAGCGGCGGAAGAAGGCTCCACCACGAATTCATGGCAACCTCTCCGCCGGGCAATATGGCCAGCACAAACACGGCGGCGAGGAGAACGAGTACGGTCTTCAGCCAGTGCGGCACGACGCGGAGAGTAGCACGCTCTCTCGGCCCTCTACCCAGTTTTGAGCTGTCAGTTTTGAGTTTTGAGTTGTGCTAGCTCCCCGAAAGAGCGGGGGCGGGCGGGTGGAAACTCGCCGCCGCCAGCGATCGTGGCAGACGCCGGAAAGGAAGGGTGGGTGGAGGCCGGCGATCGACCACTCGTTGGCGGGGGCGAGTCGCAACGGCCGCAGGCCATCAGCAACTCAAAACTCATAACTCTAAACTCACCTCTCGGATACCATGTGCGCGTGCCGACCATTGAAGACGAAGCTCTGGTGCTCGATCACCATCCGTACGGAGACCGCCACCTGGTACTGACCGTATTGACCCGTCGCACCGGAGTGCAACGCGGCGTACTGCGAAGAGCGCGAGGCGGGAAAGCGCCTGCGGCGGCAGCCGCCCAAATCCTTTCGTTGGTTCATGTCGGGCTGTTTCATCGCCCTGAGGCCGAGCTTGCTACCTATCGCCACCTCGACCTGCTGCGGAGTTCGTACCCGCTGACCCGTGAGCTTGGAAGGTCGGCAGCTGCGTCGGTTGTCGCCGAGCTTCTGACGACGTTTTGTCCACCCGCCGAACCGTCGGAAAAGGCCTTCCGCCTCGGCGTCGCTTGTTTGGACGCGTTGCTGGATACGACGCCCGCGGATACAGTCGTCGGATACTGCGAGTTCTGGATGCTTGCCCTCGGTGGGGTTCTGCCACCGAGCGAGAAAATTGCCGGTGAACTGAAAGGGGAAAGCGCCGAAGTCCTCCTCACCTACCGCCAAAAACCTCTGTCGGAAGTCCAGATCGCCCTGCCGGCAACCGCCGAGAGCTGGCTTGACCGGCGTGTTCGAGAGGAAGCGGAAAGGCCGTTGCGTGCACTCACCTTCTATCGGCGCCTGGCGTCGGGCTAGGACCTGACTGTGGTCGGGCACAACGGCATCTCGAAAGCGATTGGCGTCGAGCAAACCTCCGGAACCGTCGTGCTGACCTTCTTTTCCACAGTCCTTTCGGTCGACGCTCTCGAGGAGCTCGCGGCAACCTGCACTCGCCTCGCGGCAGATGACCACCCCGAACCTCTTGTCCTTCGCTCGGCCCACCCGCACGTTTTTCTCGCCGGTGCGCATCTCGGTGAGATTGCAATGCTCGATGAAAATACGAGCGTGACCTATGCCCGACTCGGTCGGCAGACAATCCAACGAATCGAGGGATTCCCCGCGCCCACAGTTGCCGCCATCGACGGTTCCTGCTCGGGCGGAGGGTTCGATCTCGCTCTCGCATGCGACGTGATGGTCACCGGAACGAATGCACGGTTTCACCATCCTGGGGTCCGTCGGGGTTTGATAACCGGTTGGTCAGGCACCACGCGACTGCCGTCCGCAGCCGGGCCAGCGGTTGCCCGAGCAGTACTTCTGGAAACCAGACAGCTCGACGCCGTCCCTCTCTCGGCCCGCGGGGCCGTTCATTCGATCACCGGAGATCCGCTACCGGCGGCAATCGGACTGGCCCATCGGTTGGCCTCCCTGGACGGTGCAAGATTGCGCCTGTGGCGCGCCCTTCGCGGGCCTCGTTTCATTGACAGATTCTACGCCTCCGTGGTACATAAGTTATGATAGTGGAGGACTTGTCACAGTTCATCGCCTACATATGAAGAGCCCATCTTGGCGTTCGCGAGGCTTGGAATCACGCGGCCTCAAGAGGGAGTTGGGAGAGCAATGAGCCGAACGATTCTGCTTGCCGACGACAGCCTGACCATCCAGAAGGTTGTTGAACTCACCTTCGCCGATACGGAGTACGAAGTCGTGGCGGTGTCAAGCGGCGACGAGCTGCTGCAGCGGCTCCCCGATGCCAAGCCAGATCTCGTAATCTGCGACGTCATCATGCCGGGTCGAGATGGGTATCAGGTCTGCCAAGAGATCAAATCGAGCTCTGATTTTCTGCACCTCCCAGTGATCCTTTTGACCGGAACGTTCGAACCCTTCGATCGCGATCGTGCGATCGCGGTGGGATGCTCGGAAATCATCACCAAGCCGTTCGAGGCCAAGAAACTGGTAGACGCCGTCGAACGTCTGGCCGCCACTCCGGCGTCGCCACCGCCAACTGCGGCAGATACACAGGACCTCGAGCCTGAAGAACTCGGGGAACCGGTGTCGGATTTCGAGCTCGAAGACACCGCAGTGAGTGGGGAGACCGATTCTGCAGACGAGGTTGCGGAAACCGAAACCGCGAGCGAGGCAGAGGGGGTCGAGACGGACGATGTGGTCGAAGAATTTCCAGACGCTGATCAGTTACCGGACGAGACAGAACGCGATTTCGAGTCTGACAGCGAGCATGACGCCATCGAAATGGACACGGTGGAGTTTCCAACCATCGAAGAACCTCCGATCGTAAATGTCGAACCCGATCCGGCCATGACTCAGGCCATGGCAAGCTTCGACGAGGAAACTGATGAGACTGACGTCGAGGCTATCACCTACGAGCCCCCGGTCCCGGAAGATTTCCCGAGTGATGCGGAGGATGAAAGCGGTCCGCCTGAAGCTGAAACGAAAACCGGCGATACCGAAGAATTCATGCTCGATGACGGGACCGAGCCGGACAGCTCATTGACGACGCCGATCGAAGTGGGTGAAGTATCGGCCGAGCATGAGGCAGAGACACAGTTCGGCTTGGCCGACGCTTCCGACGAGTCCGATGACGAATCGTCCAGCGATGCAGATACCCAAGACTTCGGCGACGCATCACCTGGCCAGGCGGAAGCCGAGGTGGAAGGGATCGCCAAGCTGAGCGACGAGGATATCGATCGGATTGCCCGCCGGTTGCTGGAGCTCGCCACCGATCGGATCGAACACATTGCCTGGGACGTGATACCAGATATGGCCGAGGTCGTGGTGCGAGAACGGGTGCGCGAGCTCGAGGCCGAAATCGAGCGCGATCTCAACTGAACTGGTGGCACGCAGCGCCTTACTTTTTATATAGTTGATCGGTAACGAACGGCGGACCTCGGTATCGATGAAATCACCTGCCACAAGGATGCATTTTGCGAGATCGTCTCGATAGTCTGAAAGAATGTATCTCGGGACAGGTCGAGAACTTCGTTCTGTTCGATACGACAGACTCGACCCATGCCCTGGCAACCAAGATCATTGCCGGCATGGACGATGAAAGCCAGCACCTCGGTGCCACACTGATCCTTGCAAACCACCAGGACCAGGGTCAGGGACGGGGCGAGCGAACGTGGGAGTCGCCAGAAGGCGGCCTCTACATGAGCTGGCTTCGCTCCGGAATCAAGGCCACGACGATCGCTCAGCTTCCGATGCTGGCGGCGGTGGCCGCGCATGACGCGATAAGCCATATCGGTGTGCCGAACGCCAGGATCAAATGGCCAAACGACATCCTGGTGGATGGACGGAAGATCGCCGGCATCCTGGTTTATGCCCGGCACGGCGAATCCAGCTGGGTGACGGTAGGTCTCGGAGTCAACCTTTTGACAGCGCCGGATCTCGGAGACGCCAATGCCGTTCAGGCGACCTCGGTTGCCGAGCTGGTCGAATTGGGCGACGTCGAGAGCTGGCGGCACGACATCGTCTGCAACTTTATCAACCGACTCGAAAATCTGATGAAGGACCCGGAACGTGGCATCGAAGGCTGGCGGGATCTGTTGATTCAAAGCCCTGGGGACACCGTGGACGTCAGACTCGGCTCCGGCAGCATGGTGTCCGGGACGATCGTCGAAATTACCGAAGAGGGCTTCCTGAAGATTCGCGAAAACGGCAACGAGCGGGTCATCACAGGCGGCGACATCATCGAGAGCTGAATTCCGCTCACCCGCCCGATTCTGGATGCTCGATGCTCGATTCTGGATGCTCGATGCTCGATGCTCGATGCTCGATGCTCGATGCTCGATGCTCGATGCTCGATGCTCGATGCTCGATGCTCGATGCAAACGAATCGATAAACTCTCTCGCCGAATTGTCAAGGGCTAGGTGGGAGGATCGAGACACGAGTATCGAGAGACGATTATCGGTTGAGCGGGCGGCACGGTCCGTTGTCCGCTCCTTCCACTTCTACGGCACTGCCTGCAGACGCTTCAGGAATTGTGCCGGTGGTTCGAAACCGGTGATTCGAAAGACCTCCTCGCCACCTGAGAAAACGATCACCGTCGGCACGCCCGCCACGCCGTACTCGATCGCCAAGTCCTGGGTCTCTTCGCTGCTGCGCGTCAGGTCGACCTTGAACCGCGTGAAACCCTCGAGCTCAGCGCTCACCTTCTGCGCCGCGAATGTCTTCTCATCGAGCTCTCGGCACGGGGCACACCAGTCCGCGTAGAAATCCACGATCACCGGTCCACCGGCGTCGACAGCCGCGTGCAACGCCGGCCCGTCATACGCCTGCCAGGTCATGTGTTCTGCGGACGCCGCGGTCGCACCGCCACCGATGTGGACGATCGGCGCCACGAGCACTCCGGAGACCAGCATGATGGCAGACAAAAGCCTCATCACGCGGTCGATGGTCGGTTGTTCGTGGCCGGTTCGGTCGATAACCAGGAGGTAGAGCGCACCGAACACCAGAACTGCCGACATCAGCCAGCGACCGGAGTCGCCGGGCATCAGCGGTGCTGCGAAGTACGCCGCCATTGCAACGAGAATGACACCGAAGACCCTTCTCACTCCAACCATCCACATCCCGGAGGCCGGCAGTTTGTTGACCGCACCGGTGAACGTTCCGAGGATCAGATACGGCAATCCGAGCCCGAGGGCGAGGGTGAAGAACAGAATGAAGCCCAGGACAGGGTCCCCCTTCTGACCGACGTACGTCAGCAGCCCGACGACAAAAGGTCCGATGCAGGGTGCTGCGACGAAGCCCATCACGAGGCCCATGATGAAGGCCCCGAATACACCGCTCCTGCCCCCCGAAGCTCGCTGCGCCCAGCCGGGGACCCGCAATTCCCAGAGCCCGAACATCGATGCGGCCAGGGCCAGCAGTACGACCACGATCAGGCCAACCACCCAAGGACTCTGCAACGCGCTGCCAAAAATAGCGCCGCTCAGCGCCGCCAGCATGCCGAGCACGGAATAGGTCAGAGCGATACCGACCACATAAGCGAGAGCGAGAGGAAACGCACTCCCCTCCCGATCCTTCGTCTGCTGCGTGAAAAATCCTACCGTGATCGGGATCAGCGGGAAAACGCATGGCGTGAGGTTGAGCGCCAATCCGGCCAGGAAAATGCCGATCAGCAGGAGCGGTAGAGATTTCGACCCCAGATCCGACCGCTCTCCAGCTGAATCGACGACCACGGCGAAAAGCTCCTCATTTGCCCGTTTGGAAGAGCTTCCCGGTGGGGCCACAGTCACATCGATGCCCGTCCGGACTTCTTCCGGCGCCAGGCACTGGGTGTTGTTGCAGGCCTGTGCGGTCACCGCGACTCGCAAACGATGATCGCCGACGGCGGTATCCGGAACCACGAGCCCCGCCTGGATCACCACCTGATGCTCCCAGACCTCGATCGGGGTTTCAGAGAATTCGAAATCCAGCGCCTCGCCATCCGGGAAGCTGATGACTGGCACCGGCCAACCTCCGGGCAGGATGAACTCGACCGTCGTCGGTAATGAGAACTCGTCGCCCGGTTCGTCCGAATTGACATGCCAGCCGTCAGCCACGGTCACAACAACTGCCAATCTCAGATCGTCGCCAGCCACCAGCGGAGTTCGATCAGCGACCAGCTTGACCTTGAAAACCGGCTCTGATTCAAAACCCTGAGCATCTACGGAGCCGGCGATGCCAACCAGCAGGAGTGCCAACAGAGCAACTGTCTTCTTCATCAGATCCTCGTCTTCCAGTACATCGTCATTCGCCTTCAACCTTCGACGCAAGGTCCGGTGCATACCGGCGCACGATTTCCCGGACTTCCGCCGGATATCGGTCCCAGTTCTCCTTTACGAGCTCGGGTCGTCTGGTTACCGTGAACTCGACCGATCGTTCCAACCGCCAACGTCGAATCGCCTCGTGGTTCCCGGAGACAAGGACCTCGGGCACCGGCGTTCCCTCGACCTCGGGTGGACGGGTGTAACAGGGGTAATCCAGCAAACCCTTCGCGAAACTGTCAGCATGCACCGACTCCAGGTCGCCGACGACTCCCGGCACGAGGCGCGCCACGGCTTCAATCAAAACCATGGCAGCGACCTCTCCGCCTCCGAGGATATAGTCTCCTACCGAAACTTCTTCGACTTCACCAATCTCGAAAACCCGCTCGTCAAAACCCTCATATCGTCCGCAGACCAACGTCAGCCGCCCCTCTTGCGCCAGCTCCTCGACGAAACGCTGATCGAGCACCCGGCCCCGCGGGCCGAGAATCGCGCATCGAGCACCGCCGTCTCGCTCCCCGAGGGCGCGTATCGCGGCCAGCGTCGGAGGAGCCTGGATGACCATTCCGGCGCCGCCGCCATATGGCTCGTCGTCCAACTGCCGCCACTTGTTGTCGGCCCAGTCGCGGAGATCGTGGATGTCGAGTCCGACCACACCCCTCTCCACTGCCTTGCCGAGCACGCCTATTGTGCGAAACGGCTCGAAGAGTTGCGGGAAAATGGTCAGAACGTCGAAATGCATGAACCTGTCCCGTCCCCGATTCGCTGAGAGGTTAAGGGCTCAGGAGTTTCGAGTAAAGAGTCGAGGCCGCCCATCAACGTCCGGTATAGCCTCAGCGCGCCTCGACGGCTTCGTCGTCGAGGAGCCCCGGTGGGGCGGCAATGACGACGAACCCGCCGTCGAGGTTCACCTCGCGCACGATCTCCGGAACGTAGGGCACTAGAAATTCTCGGTCTTCGCGGCGCACTATCAGCCGGGATTGGCCCTCGCCAGGGTCGAGACCTGTCACTTCACCGATGATTTCTCCCTCGGGCGAGCGGCACTCCAACCCGGTCAAGTGATGCTCATAGTAATAACCCTCCGGGAGTTCTTCCAGGGACTGCTCGGGCAGATAGAGGAATTTTCCCCGCCACGATTCGACAACGTCTCGTTCGCGCACATCGCTCACCGACAATAGCCACTTACCCTTGTGGTAGCGCACGCGATAGGCCTCGAAAAAATCCTCCGGCTTCGATTCATCACCGAGACCGAAGCGAACTCCATCCTGCAGTCGTTCCGGGAAATCGGTGATGATCTCGACGAGAACATCCCCGTGGACGCCGTGCGGTTTCCCCGCCCGACCCACAATCAGCCACTCGCGACTATCGTCGCTGGGAACGTCAGGGGTCACTACTCGAGAATCTCGAGCACGAAGCGTTTCTGAACCTTCATGCCCGCCGCAGCCAGCAGCGTCCTGATAGCTCGAGCTGTTCGACCCTGGCGTCCGATCACCTTTCCAAGGTCCTCGTTTCGCACCCGAAGCTCGAGTACCGTCGTCTGCTCGCCCTCGACTTCCGTCACGGATACGTCTTCCGGGTTGTCTACCAGTGCCTTCGCGATCTCTTCCAGCAGGTCTTTCATCGCACTCATTGGAGCTCCCTTCAGCGAACGGGGTAAATGACCCGGAGCCTTCAAACCCCGGGCGCGCTTCACTGCTGCTGTTGAGCCTTACGGATTAAGGATCGCACAGTTTCGGATACACCTGCACCCTGGCTCTGCCATTTCTCCACTTTCTCGAGGTCTAATCGGATCTCGGGCGGATCCAGATGGGGGTTGTAAAAACCGACCTGGTCAAGATAGTCGGCCTGGGTGTCCTTCCGTGAATCCGACACCACAACACGATAGACGGGGTTGCTCTTTCCACCCCCGCGTCGCAATCTGATCATCAACATTCGATATCCTCCCTGGGCGAGTTCTCAGCCGATTCCCAATTGACGCTTCAGCGCACGGGGATCGGCCTTGCCCAGACGCTTCATGAGCTTACGCATCTGTCCGTATTGACGCAAGAGGCGATTGATTTCTTCCACGCTTGTTCCAGAGCCCTTTGCAATTCTCTTTTTTCGCGAACCGTTCAGGAGCTGCGGATGACGTCGTTCACGGGGCGTCATGGAATCGATGCACGCCTCCATCCGACGGAGTTGGCGCTCTTGCCCCTCACCCATGCCACCCTCGGGCATCACGCCACCCATACCCGGCACCATTTCCATTACCGATTGCAGTGGCCCCATTTTCTTGAGGCTCTTGAGCTGCTCGCGAAGATCTTCCAGGTCGAACTTGTTTTTCTTGAGCTTCGCCTCGAGTCGACGGGCTTTCTTTTCGTCCACCGCATCCTGGGCCTTTTCGACCAAGGTCAACACATCGCCCATCCCGAGAATGCGCCCCGCCATGCGGTCCGGGTGAAACTGCTCCAGGTTCTCGATCTGCTCTCCAACACCTGCGTAAACGATCGGTTTACCGACAACCTCGCGAACCGACAATGCGGCTCCGCCGCGGGCGTCACCGTCGAGCTTGGTAAGAATGACGCCCGTTATCTCGAGGCGCTCGTGAAACGCGCGCGCCGACCGCACGGCGTCCTGACCGGTCATCGCATCGGCGACAAACAGGATCTGCTTTGGCTTGAGAATCTCCTTCAAACGCTGAAGCTGCCCCATGAGCTCATCATCGATGTGGAGCCTGCCGGCGGTGTCGAAAATGAGCACCTGATAGCCCTTGATCGACGCCTCGCGCAAGGCTCGCTTGGCAATTGCCTCCGGATCGTCCATATCCCGTGTGTCGACTGTCGGAATGGACGCCTTCTCGCCCAAGACCAACAGCTGTTCACGAGCCGCAGGGCGTGACGTGTCAGCCGGAACCAGCAGCGGGAAAAGGCCTTTACGATCCTTGATCCAGCGAGCCATCTTGGCCGCGGTGGTTGTCTTTCCCGAACCCTGCAGCCCCACCAGCATCACCACCGACGGGCGCCCCTTGAAATCGAGGTCGGTGGTGTCACCACCGAGCAAAGCGACCAGTTCCTCATGGACGATTTTGGTCACCATCTGGGCGGGAGTCACGGAGTTCAGGACTTCCTTGCCGAGGGCTCTGGTACGCACCCGATCGACGAACCCGGAGACGACCTCGACGCTGACATCCGCCTCGAGCAGCGCGAGCCTGATCTCCCGCAGAGCGGTGTCGATGTGGTACTCGGTCAGGTGGCCCTCGCCTCTGAGAGTCTTTGTGACACGAGCCAGACGTTCCTGAAGCCCTTCCAACATGGGAGCGGGAGTGTAAGTCAGACCCGTTCTCAGGTCAAGCGCGCACCGAGTCAAGCATTTGACTGGTTTGACTTTGGCTCACACCCGGACAGCGATACAATACTGGTGGATATGGGCGCCGAACACCCGATCGTGCTCGAGCCGCAGTGCCCGAGCGAAGGTGACACCAGGATTGTCGAATTCCTGCGCCTCGCGAGGGCATTGACACAGTCCACGTGGGTCGAGCTTGAGCTGCGGCCGGTTGGAACGGCTCCCGCCAGTAGATACCTCCTGGGCGAGAGAAAGAAAAAGGCCTGTACGCTGCAGCTCCAGGCTGGTATTGACTTCGAAGCCACCCTTCGACTCGGGGCGGTAACGAAGCCCGAACCCGACATCATCGACCTGCTCTCGTCCGCACTCCAGCGCAGCCTCGAATTTCACGGTCTGCTCATCCGTACGTCGCTCCTCGGGCGCGTGCTGGAGGAGGCTTCTCACTCGGTCATAATCTTCGACGATGAGGCCAGAGTTCTGTACGCAAATCCACCGGCCGACAACATCCTGTCACTGCAGACCGAACATGAAATGCAGGCCAGAACCGATGGCTGGCCCGCTCAGCCTCTGTTTACCCTGCTCTGTTCACTGGTTGAGCAGGCGGTTGCCGGCGAAGCCGGCACCCCTCATTGGAGAGGAGTCATAGACCTCGCTGACGGTCGGATGATGGGTTGCGAGGTGACGCGTGTCGCAGTCGCGAACGACGACGCGGTCAACGCGGTGTTGGTGACTCTGCAGACTCCGGCATCTGTCTCGAAGGTCAGGATCCAGGATTTCGCGTCGAGCCACCATCTCAGTCGGAGGGAGCTCGAGGTCTTGCACCTCCTCGGCCAAGGCCTGACGACCGCGGCGATGGCGGAGAAGCTTGGTATCAGCCCGCATACCGTTCGAGACCACTTGAAGCACCTTTACCGGAAGACGGGCACCAAGGGACGAAGCGAGTTGTTGGGACTGATATCGAGAGCGACCGCCCTCACCGCCCAGACGTGATGACGCTCACGCCGACAGGCTGAGTCACTTGATCCCAAAGTTATAATGAATGATGGAGGTCAGAATCATGGGTCGGCTTCGCGTGTTTGGTGTCGTCTTGACGGTTCTCTGTGTGGTCGCCGTAGCCGTAGCCACGCAGGGATATGTTGTGATCCTCAAGAGCGGACACAAGATCCGTTGCAGAGAGCCGATGCGCATCGAAGGTCCAAACGCGATCATCACGCTGGCGACCGGAACCGTATCCAGCTACCCCCTGGCGCTGGTCGATGTCGTCGAGACCGAGAGATACAACAAGCTTGGCATCGGCGACGCGCTGGTCATCGAGGAGCTTTCGATCCGTGGCACGCCGATCCCAACTGCGACTCCAGCGACCTCCCTCGGCCAGTACGCGACAATCGATGCCGGTAATGCGACCAGAAACACCGGTGGCACTGCGAGCAGCGGCCCGAAGCTCGGATCGTCGGTCGAGCCGACCCCGGTGCCCACCCCTGGTATCAAGCTTCACGCCGACAAATATCATGACGATAGGGTCGATCAGGCGTTTGCCAAGGTTTTCGATGACAAAGACCTGCTGATCTACAAAACGAGCCGGGGAACGCAGGCCGATTACTTCTTTGTTCAGGCGACGACCGACTCGGAGCGAGAAGTTTTTGCGGCACTCGAGACTGTCGCCGAGGCGTACACGCTGATCAATCAGATTCACCCTGAAATCGCTCCAGCGGCGGTCGAGCTGGAAATGGTTCAGACATCCGGCAAACCTGCGGGCACATTCCGCCTGACTCCCGCTCTGGCCAGGGAACTGTCGGCCGGGGAAACACCGACCCAGGCTTTCTACATCAAGCACGTAATATTCTGACGAATTTTGTATTCTCAATTTTGAATTTCCACCCTAACCCACGGTCTAAGGGCGGGTCGAGGGGAATTCAAAATTCAGAATTCAAAATTGAGAATTAGGTCCTCTTCGGATAGCGTTGGAGGCATGGAAAGCATCGCGGTCGTCGGAGCCGGTCTCGCAGGATTGACGGCGGCTCTTCGGCTCACCGAAGCAGGCTTCAGGGTCAAGGTCTTCGAACGTTACCCCAGACCCGGCGGCCTGGCCCGTACCGTGGACGTCGAAGGTGAACTGCTCGAAGCCTTCTATCACCACCTCTTCACAAGTGATTCAGCCTACATGTCGCTCGCCGACGAACTCGGGGTCGCCGATCTCGTCGAGTGGCTGCCGTCGCGAATGGGGATATGGGCGGACGGCGCGCTCTGGGATTTCGGGACTCCACAGTCCTTGCTACGGTTTCGACCTCTTTCGATGGTGGATAAGATCCGATTCGGCCTGTCGACCCTGCTGCTACAGCACAGCAAGGACCCATCTCGCTTCGAACACGTCACAGCGTTTGACTGGGTCAGCCGCCATCAGGGAAACAGGGTCTGGCGAACCGTTTGGGGGCCACTCTTTCACCAGAAGTTCGCGGAGGATGCCGAAAAGGTCGCGATGGTCTGGCTCTGGGGCAAGCTCTGCCTGAGAGGAAAATCGCGGTCAGCGTCCGGCATGGGCGAGCGGCTCGGATACATGCGCGGGTCTTTCGCCAAGCTCGTCGAAGCACTCGAAGGCCGCCTCGAGGCGGGCGGCACCGAGCTGTGCTTGAACGATGCCGCGCGACGTATCGAACGATCCGGCAGGGCATTCACTATCGAAACCCGGAAGTCGAGCTGGTCCGCCGATCGCGTCCTGGTCGCTACGCCGGTCCCGGACTACCTCGAGATCGCCGGCCACCTGCTCCAACCCGACGAGCGCGCCAACCTCGGCAAGCTCAGGGCGACTGGCGCGATCTGCACGATTCTCGAGCTCGAACACTCTCTCACTCCCTTCTACTGGCTCAACATCGCCGACACGGACATGCCCTTCGGCGGCCTCATCGAGCACACCAATTACATTCCGAGAAACCGCTATGGAGGGCGGCACGTCCTCTACATCTCGAACTACCTCTTCCCGGACCACCCGCTGTTCAAGGCGCCCAAAAAAGAGGTCCTCGCCACGTACCTGCCGGCCCTGGCACGCGTTAACCCGACCTTCGACCCGTCGTGGGTGCTCGAGAGCCACCACTTCCGGGCGGAGTACGCTCAGCCAGTCGTGCCGGTAGGATACAGGGAGCAGATCCCTTCATTCCGCGCGTCCTGCGCAGGCCTCTACCTCTGCACGATGGCGCAGATCTTCCCCGAAGACCGCGGACAGAATTACGCCGTCGCCTACGGCGAACGCGCCGCGAAGGTGGTTTTAGACGACATTGGAATCTAACCTGCATATCTCACCAGCTGTCTACTGCGGCCGGCGATCCGCCGCACCCAGCTGTGCTTTTTCGGCCCCGGGTTTCAAGTCGTGAAACCCGGGGCAGAGAATTTGAATGGTGTATCATCTCCGGGTCTGCGACACTGCGGACAGATCCGAGCATGGAGGCACGACCTGATGGCAGGCAACGCAATGGAGATTACCGACGCGAATTTCGAAGAAACCATCTTGAACGCGGGCAAGCCCGCGCTGGTCGATTTCTGGGCCGTGTGGTGTGGCCCGTGCCGAGTGATTGGCCCGATTGTCGAAGAGATTGCCGACGAGTATGGTGACCGAGTAGTCGTAGGCAAACTCGATGTCGATGCGAACCGTGAAACGGCAGTCAAATACGGGATCCAAGCGATCCCGACCTTGCTGCTGGTCAACAACGGCGAAATCGCCGATCGAATCGTCGGCGTGACGGACAAAGCGAGTCTTTCATCGAAGCTGGAAAGTCTCCTATAGAATTCCAGATCCTCCCAGTAGGAGGTGCCAGGCTTGGGATATGCCGCGTGAGCGGAGTCGACGAAGCCATTCGTCATCTGTGTGGCGTGTATCAAGACCGCATCGTTCACGAGTCGCTCGTCCACTCCCGTCGCCTGAGTGACGTGATAGAGGAAAACTCGCTCAAACATCGCCCCGCGCAAACCAACCGCGCGGGAGGCCGGAGCTGAACATGCGCTGGACCCAGACCTTCATTCCCACGCTGCGACAAGATCCTTCGGATGCCGAGGTCGTATCGCACAGGCTGATGACCCGCGCCGCGCTGATCGCAAAGGTCGCGGCGGGCATCTACAACTACCTGCCCCTAGGCTGGAGATCCCTGTCGAAACTGCAGGTCATCATCCGCGAGGAGATGGAACATGCCGGCTCTGCCGAGCTCGTGATGCCCGCAATTCAGCCTGCGGAGCTCTGGCAGGAATCCGGGCGGTGGTTCGAATACGGGCCGGAGCTGCTCCGCATGAAAGATCGGCATGATCGTGAATTCTGCTTCGGCCCGACCCATGAAGAGGTCATCACTGACCTGGTCCGACGGACGGTCACCTCGTACCGTCAGTTGCCGGTGAGTCTGTTCCAGATTCAGACCAAGTTTCGGGATGAGATCAGGCCCCGGTTCGGTCTGATGCGCGGCCGTGAGTTCATCATGAAGGACGCGTACACCTTCCACGCCGACGCTGCGGATCTCGACGTCGCGTACCGCGCCATGGAGAGAGCATATCGCAGGGTATTCGAACGTTGTGGCCTCGGCTATACACAGGTCGAGGCGGATACCGGCAACATTGGTGGATCGGAATCCCACGAATTCATGGTCCTGGCCGACACCGGTGAGGATGCGATCCTCTCCTGTCCGGCCTGCGGTTACGGCGCAAACGTCGAAAAGGCTCAGGCAGGTCCGGTCGAGCCGGCGCCCGGGTGGCCACGCGAGTGTCCCGGCTCACCCGAAACCGTTGCCACTCCCGAGATGCGTTCGGTAGAAGAGGTCGCAGAATATCTGGGCATTTCGCCGGCCCACCTCATCAAGACCCTGATCTTCGAGACCGACGAGGAGTTCGTGGCGGTTCTTATCCGGGGAGATCTCGAGGTGAACGAGGTCAAGCTCAAAAACGAGCTCGGCTGCACGCATCTCCAGCTCGCGTCGGAGGCGAAGATTGAGGAAGTCACCGGGGGGCCGCAAGGTTTCTCGGGGCCAGTCGGTCTCGAACGTGTTCGCGTCCTCGCAGATCCATCGGTGACAGCCCTCGAGGTAGCCGCTACCGGCGCCAACGCAGCCGACGCGCACCTGGTCGGCGTCGTCCCCGGCCGCGACTTCGAACCAACCGCGGTGGTCGAGCTTCGCCTGGCGACAGCCGGCGACCCGTGCCCGAAGTGCGGCAAGCCCCTGGTCGAGAAGCGGGGCATCGAGGTCGGGCATATTTTCAAGCTCGGCACCAAGTACTCGAAGGCCATGGGCTGCAACTTCCAGGACGCCGATGGCAACGAGTCCCCGATGATCATGGGCTGCTACGGGCTCGGCGTCGGCCGCACGGTCGCCGCCGCGGTCGAGCAAAACCACGACGACAAGGGCATCGTCTGGCCGCTCCCGCTGGCGCCGTACGAGGTGGTGCTGGTGACGCTCAACTCCGATAAGCCCGAGGTTGTGGAGGCGGCCGAGGCGTTGTACAGCCAGTTCCAGGAGGCCGGCATCGACGTTCTCTTCGACGATCGTACAGAGCGTCCCGGTGTCAAGTTCAACGACATGGATCTGATCGGTTTCCCGGTGCGAGTGGTGCTCGGGAAGCGCGGCCTCGAAGCCGGCGAGGTCGAGATCAGCCTGCGCAAGGATGGTGAAAAAAGGCCGACGCCGATTGCGGAGATGGTGGGGGCCGTGGAGTCACTGCTCAACGAGCTTCGGTCCTAGTTTTGAGTTCTTAGTTTTGAGTTTTGAGTTGACCTCAACCCTCCCGTTCTACAGGGATGGGCGGCTGGGAACTCAAAACTCATAACTCAACACTCAAAACTGAGCGAGCAATCTGGTGTCGCCGAAGCGGACCCGCGCTTCTCGAGGAGCTGCGATACCAGTAGGCGCTTCTCGCTTCGACAATCACCAATGAAGAGCGCTGAGGGGCGTCGGCGACACAGGAGCCACCTTCAGCATCGTTCGCCTGATACGTGTTACCGACTTGCGGAGTGACCAGATCGAACAATGCAAAAGATGGCACCTTGCTCGTCGTAGCGGGAATCTCTCCTTAATTGGCGTTCGGCAGCTCCAAAATCGCTTGAGCGACCTCCTTCATCTCCCCCTTCGCCTGCACGAGCACCTTGAGGTCGCTACCCATCCCCTCCGGGTCCAGGAGCCTTTTGACCTCCTGGCGGGCAGTCACCGTTGCCGCGTCGAGCGCGGCCTCCATGCCCAATCCCCGCTCCTCAAGCTCTACGGCAATTCCCGCGCGCACGAGGAATTCAGCCAGCGACCACAGTCCGACCTCCCTCCAGCCGGCGCTATCGGCGGCACGACGCAAATCTGCCCAGTTCACGTGGGCGGTGAGATCGACTTCCCCCGGTGATGCCAGCGGATCACGCCCGAGCTGGTGGCGGCTGAAGGTGGTCAACGACCCCCCCCTCCTGCCCCTCGGATCGTAGAGCCTGCGAGTTTCGTAGCCGTAGTCGAGGACTAGGCTCAGGCCGCACCCTCCAACTACGGAGAGAACCGCTGCGTGCAAAGACTCGGCGCCGAGATTGACCTCGGCAATTTGGCCTTCTTCGAGCTCGATTTCGTGTCCGGTGACGTAATCGGCGACCTCGTCGCGCGGCGGCCTCCTTTTCCAAGCCAACTCCCCGCGGCTTACCGCAACCACGAGCTCCTCCGGACCGCCGCGCCCACCGACCAGCCGTGCGACGGGCAACGCGTCGTAGAGCTCGGAGGCGTGTACGACGGTCGGCGTCGGTGACGGATCGATCCAGTGCACCTGACCACACCAACGGATCGATGCGGGGGTGCTGCGAAGAATTGACTTCTGACGGTCGAGCATGGAGGCCGATCTCTCGACCGAGATCACCTCGCTCAAGACATCAGACGCAGTTCCCCCGAGCGGTTCGAGGATCCCGGCGATCACCGCTCCGTCACCGGAAGCAACGTCGATGAACCGAATCGGGCCGGACGTGGCGGCCACCGCTACCAGCAGCCGGCTCAGGACCCCGGTATACCACTCGGATGCAGTAGGCGCGGTCAGGAAGTCGCCATCCCTGCCGTATCGCGGTTCCTCGTGCGAGTAGTACCCGTGTTCCGGGTGGTAAAGGGCGAGTTCCATGAACACGTCGAATGGCACTTCGCCTCCACGGTTGTCGATCTCTTCGATCATCCAGGACACGGGATCATCCTAACCTGCAAATCTCACCAGCTATCTACCGCGGCCGGTGAGATATACAGGTTAAATGCTTGAAACGCCCGATACAATCTACCGAGGAGGTTTCCAATGCGCGTCAACGAGACCATCGCCACTCGCACCGAGCACGACACTTTGGGCCCGATGGAGGTCCCTGCCGACAGCCTTTACGGAGCCCAGACGGCTCGCGCGGTGGAGAACTTCCCGATCAGCGGCTGGGTACTGCCCGGCTCCTTTGTGCGCGCGCTGGCTGCGATCAAGGTCGCCTTCGCCCGCGCCCATGGCCGTCTCGGACTGCTGCCGGAGGAGCACGCCACGATTATCGCCATCTGCGCGGCCGAGATCGCAGCGGGAGAGCACCTGGACAACTTCCCGGTCGATGTGTTCCAGACCGGCTCCGGCACTTCAACCAACATGAACATGAATGAGGTCGTGGCCCACCTCGCGAACCTTCGCCTCGGCGGTGATCCGGCGGAACGGCGACCGGTACACCCGAACGACCACGTCAACCTCGGCCAGTCGTCGAACGACGTGATCCCGGCGGCCCTGCGTATCGCCTCGTGGCGCGCCTGGGACGAACGGCTGCAACCAGCTCTTCGCCTGGTCGCTGACGAGCTCCAGCGCCTCGCGGATTCCCACCGATCCACGGTCACCCTCGGCCGCACCCACCTGATGGACGCCGTGCCAACCACCTATGGAAGGATCTTCGACCAGTGGGTCCGGCGGCTGAACAAAGCGACTGGTCGGGTCGAGGCAACCGCGAACGAGCTGCGCGAACTGCCACTCGGAGGGACCGCGGTCGGAACGGGCTTCGGGGCGAATCGCGAAGCGGTGGAGCTGGCGCTGGGCGTGCTCAGTGAAGAGACCGGCATCGACTTTTCCGCCGCACCCAACCCGGCCAGCCACATCGCCGCTCAGGATCCGGTCATCAGCCATGCCGACTCTCTGGCAGGGTCCGCCCGGGTTCTGCTGACAATTGCCAATGACCTGAGATTGCGCGGCTCGGGACCGTTCGGAGGGCTCGGAGAGCTTTCCCTTCCGGCCGTCCAGCCGGGATCATCCATCATGCCCGGCAAGGTCAACCCGGTGATCCCGGAGGCGGTAGCCCAGGCCGCAATCCAGGTTGAAGGCCTGGCCTCGGCCTGCCGGGCTACTGCCTTCCTGCATCAACTCGATCTCTCCCACAGCAATCCGCTTCTGGCATGGAACCTGGATGTCATGAACACCCTGGTCGCCAACTCCGCCACCGTGCTCTCGACTCGGTGCCTCTCTGACCTCACAGTCAACCGGAAACGTGCCATGGCCCACGCAGAGGCGAGCCCGGCCCTGGCAACCGCTCTCGCAGGGCGCATAGGCTATGACGCCGCTTCGGAGGTGGCCAAGGCCGCCGAGCGTGACGGTCAGCCAGTTTCCGTTGCCGCGCGATCGCGGGAGCTGATGTCAGCCGAAGAGCTCGATGGTCTGCTCGATGTGAACCGCATCGCGGGCGTCGATGAGTAAGCATCGACCCGAACGCGGGGGATCATCCCACGCGACAGATCCGGGAACGGCGGCCTCATTCTTCGTGTGGCGCCGTCTCTCGCCTAAAATGAGCCTGCTTGACAGACTGAGACCCCTACGCGGTCGTGACGAAAGGAGGGGCGAGATGCACCCGACATGGTACGGGCGGTTCCCGCTGCAGGTGGATTCGTCCGCCTTTTGGCAGACGGGGCCTTTTCGGCTCTGGGCCCACCGCTCCGCACGTGAATGGAAGGTAGCGTCGGCGCAGGGTCGGGACGCGTTGGAGCGCTCACTCCTGGTCGAGGTCCCGAGCGATCGTCGCGAACCCCCTCAAGGCTCGAAAATACGGCGAATCGGATATCAGAAGACCCCTGAAGATCTCGTCCTGAACCCGGTTCTCGCCGATCGCCCTGTGGTGGTGACCCCCGAGGAGCCGTTCCATGTACCACCCGACGAGAAGATCACCGTCTTCATCAGTACGCCTGTCTGGGTCGAGGTTTCTCTGGGGGACTCGAGCGTGCCGGTCCTGGATGAACCCACCCACCGACCGACCGATACCTGGTTCGGACAATCTCCTATGAAGGGTGAGCTGTGCTACGCGACCAGGACCGCTGCACGCATGAATCTCGACAACGTGCCATCACGACCTCATCGCGTGATCTCCGTCGTCGATATAAAGAACAGGGCCAAGATCATGGAGGTACTTTTCGAAGTAGCCGATCGGAACCCGCTGGTTCTCGACAATCCCAGGCCACAGTTCTCCTACGACGAATACGGGGACTCGGGCCTTGAGGTCCGATTCGGCGTGTGGGTCGCTAAGGAAAACATTTGGGAGGTCCGCAACTCGATTCGGCTGGAAATAAAGGACGCGTTCGATCGCGAAGACATCGAGATCCCCTTCCCGCATCGGACGCTCTACGCCGGAAGCGTGACCGAGCCATTTCCGGTGCGGATGGTAGGGTCGGAGCCGGGCCCGGCTCGAGACCGGTCCGGGTAGAAAAGTCGAACCCCGTACGGAAATTCGACTGCGCGGAGTTTCACGGAGGACGTCATGAGCGAAGGGAACGGGCTGATCTTCGGCTGGGTTTTGGACGGCAATGGTGGCGGAACGCCGGTCGACTGGGACGGTGCCAGAACATGGGAACCAGCCGACGGCTCACTGTGGCTGCACCTCGATCGCGCAACCGACTCGAGCACGCAGTGGTTGACTGACGAAAGTGGCCTGGACTCCATTGTTGTAGACGCCCTCCTCGCGGAGGAAACGCGGCCGCGAGCGGCCAAAATGGGAACGGGTCTGCTGGTGATCCTGCGAGGGGTCAACCTGAACCCCGGGGCCGACCCTGAAGACATGGTCGCGGTGAGGCTGTGGATTGACGAAAACCGCGTGATCAGCATACGGGCACGCCCTGTGATGGCGGTGGCGGACATCGATCAGGACATTCAGGCCGACAGGGGGCCCCGGAACTCGTCCGAGTTCCTGGCGGAGCTCGCTGCGGGTCTCGTGAATCGGATGGCTCCGGTGGTTGATGAGCTCGATGATCTCACCGACGGTCTGGAGGACCAGCTTCTGACCGGCGAGAGCCATGAAATCCGCCCCGGACTTCGCGACGTGCGCCGCACGGCGATCGCCCTGCGCCGCCACCTCGCGCCGCAACGAGATGCCATGACCAGGATCCAGACCGAGGACGCGCCCTGGTTCGACAATCGCCAGAAGGCACGCCTGCGAGAGGTGACTGATCGGGTGATACATTACGTCGAGGACCTCGACGAAATTCGTGAACGGGCTGCGGTGGTGCAGGACGAGCTGATGAACCGGCTGTCTGAGCAGATGAACAGGAACATGTTCATGCTGTCGGTGGTGGCAGCGATCATGCTGCCGTTGGGTTTTCTCACAGGTCTGCTCGGTATCAACGTCGGCGGCATTCCGGGCGCCGACAGCAACGCCGGTTTTCTGATCGTTTGTGCTCTACTCGCGGGAGTCACCGCGATCGAGATCATCGTCCTGCGCCGGCTGCGCTGGATTTGAGGGACCACCCACCCCCACCAACGTTGGAAGATCGATGCAGGATGTTTGATTTTTGATCTTGGATGTTGGATATCAGCTCCGAATCGAATATCCAAAATCGAACATCCAGATCTAATCAAAGGCACAGCCCGACACCTCAGCCCGCAATCTGATTGATGCAATTTCCAGCGCCGCGTTCGCGCTCAGAGGTGGGCACACGAGCCGGACGTCGACCCTTTCGGCCCTTCGAACTCCTTGCACCCGAGAGTCCTATGTGCTATAAAACCCGCTGCTGCTTTCGATTGGAAAGTGGGCCCGAGGCCCACTTTTTTTTCTGCAGCGAGGAGCAACATGAAGCTAGAAAAGGAACTGCAGGATCAGCTCGCCGCCATCGTAGCGGACGAGGGGCTCGAGCTCGTCGCGACCGAGGTCGCAGGGACAGGGCCGAAAACCATCCTGCGCCTTGTGGTCGATGGCCCTGACGGCGTCAACCTCGATCAGTGTGCTTCTGTTTCAAGGCAGGCGTCAGCCATGTTGGATGTCGAGGATCCGATCCGCCACAGTTACACGCTCGAGGTGTCGTCCCCGGGGCTCGACCGCAAGCTCTTCAGGGACGAGGACTACGAGAATCATGCCGGCCAGCGGGTGAAGATCCGGATGTCGCCTGCATATCGAGATCACCGGACGGTCGTCGGTGAGCTCCTCGGTCGGAAGGGCGGCTGCGTTCGAGTCATCGACGACTCCGGCGAGGAGATCGATCTTCCAATCGCCGAAATTTTCGAAGCGCGACTCGAGGTGGATTGGTCCTCGGTCATGAAGAAAGGGAAAGCCGGATCATGAAGCTGGATATCAACATGCTCGTTCGGCAGATGGCCGCGGAACGTGACATCGAGGCCGAAACCCTCGTCGACGCGGTTGCCGAAGCGATCTCGTCGGCCGCACGAAAGCATTACAAAGAACGCAATGTGCACACCGACATCAACGTCGAAACCGGCGAGGTGGAATCGTGGACAGCGCGCGATGTCGTTGAGGAAGTCGAAGACCCCGAGATAGAAATGACGCTCGAAGAGGCCAGGGCAATCGATCCATCGGCCGAGATCGGCGGCATTGTCAAGCTCGAAGCCCTGGACACGTCGGTGCTCGGCCGTATCGCGGCGCAGTCGGCCCGCCAAGTGCTGTTCCAGAGGGTGCGCGAAGCCGAGCGAGCTGTGGTTCACAAGAACTACACCGGCCGTATAGGCGACATGATCAACGGCATCGTGAAACGCATGGACCGCGGCGCACTGATCGTCGAGCTGGGTGATACCGAAGGCATTATTCCCCGCAGTCACCAGGTGCGACACGAACGGTATAGCCAGGGTGACCGGGTGCGCGCCGTGGTGGTCGATGTGACCATGGATGCGAACCGGCCCCAGGTCGTGCTCTCACGCACCTCGCCAATGCTGCTCGAGAAGCTGCTCGAGATGGAGGTGCCCGAGATCTACGACGGGACGGTAATCATCAAGATCTGCGTGCGCGAACCGGGCGAGCGAGCGAAAGTCGCGGTCTTTTCGAAGGACAGCGACGTCGATCCGGTCGGCGCCTGCGTCGGCCTCAAGGGATCGAGAGTCCAGGCCATCACCCGTGAGCTCAAGGGCGAAAAGATCGATATCATCCCGTACAACAACGATCTCGTCACATTCGCGCAAAACGCCCTCTCGCCGGCCAAAATCAACCGGGTCGCGGTCCGTGAGGAACCGGTAACGGTCGTGCTCCGCGACGAGGAAGGCCAACCGATTCTCGACGAGAGCGGTGAACCACTGACCGAAGAGAAGAAAGAGGTCGTGCTCGACGTGATCGTCGGCACCGAACAGCTATCTCTTGCGATCGGTAAGAGGGGACAAAACGTGCGTCTCGCATCCAGGCTGCTGGACTGCCGCATCGAGATCAAGAGCCAGGAGGCGGTGAAGGACGAGCTCGCATCGGCGCTCGCGTCGATGCTTCGGGAAATGGAGGGTATCTCCGAGGAAGAGGAGCTGCCCGAGCTCGAGGCCGTCACCGAAACGATCTCGTACGATGAGATCATCCCGCTCGAAGAGATGGAAACCCTCACCGACCGCCTCCGCGAACGACTCGAGGGACACGGCGTACACACAGTCCAGGATCTGCTCGCGCGAGATGCGGAGGGCCTCTCCACGATCCCCGGGATTGGCCCCGTTACGGCTCAGAAACTCCTGGAGATGGCCGGTGAAACCCTCGAGGAAAATCTTGCCGATGCGGCGGAGTCCACAGTTGGGGAGGAGTGAGGCAGCATGGATCAGCTTCGAGTTGTAGACCTCGCCCACACGATGGGGATCACCTCGCGAGAGCTGATTTTCAAGCTTCGCTCGATTGGCGTCACAGTGGCCAGCGAAGAAGATACTCTCGATCTGGCGACGGTGCGTGCCATCATCACCGGTGAAACCCTGCAACGGCGGCCGCGAGAAGTGATCGTCCGCCGAGAGAAAAAAGAGGAGACCTCCAGCACCGTGTCCGCAAAGGACCGGCTTGCGCGTCGCCGCAAGCGGCAGGTCGTCGAGACCTCCAAGGAAATCAAAGAGGTCGTCACCGAGGACAAGCCAGCTGAAGAGGAATTCGAAACCATACCTGTCGAAGTCGAAACCGAAATCGCCACAGAAGCCATCGAGGTGGAGGAAAGCGCGGAGATGGCGGAAGACGCCGAAGCTGAGGTGATGGTCGAAGAACCGGCCGAGGCCGACATCGAAGACGAAATCGAACTCGAGCCCCCGGTCGAGATCACTGAAGAGGAAATCACCGCCGAACGCGATGACGAGGGCGCCGAGGAGAAGCCCCAGCGTGTTCGTCCGGCACGCGCCAAGACCCCTCTCGAGCAGAGTCTCCGGGAGCTCACCGCTGACGAAATCCGGCAACGTCTCGCGGACCAGAAGGCGACCGCAAAAAAAATCAAGTCCGAAAAGGCAGCCGAAAAAGTTGGCGGTCGCAAGGCCAAGGCGGCGGCAGACGCCAAGGAGATTCGCGATCTGCTCAACAAATTCGAGGAGCAGAAGCTCAAGGGGCAGGAAGAACAGAAGCCTGCGGGTCGCCCGTCGCCACGCCCCGGCGGCGGACGTCCGAGCAAGAAGGCTCGTCGTCGCCGGCAGGACGAGGAGCGCCGTGCCGCACCACCACGACCCACCAGAACGATCCAGTTCAAGGACGGCGAAAAGCCGGAAGGACCGATCATCCTGTCGGAAATGGTGACCGCCAGGGAGCTTGCCGAAAAACTCAATGTCACCGCCAAGGACCTTCTCGGTCTGTTGATCCAGAAGGGCGTCATGGTCACCGCCAACCAGTCACTACCGCATGAGCTGGCTGAAGAGATATGTTCGGACCTCGAAATCGAAGCGATGGTCGCTTCCGCCGAAGACCTCATCGAATACGAACGCGAAGAGAGCGCCGAATTGGTCGGTACCGAGGAGCCGAGGCCTCCGGTGGTCACTGTCATGGGCCACGTCGACCACGGAAAGACTTCGCTCCTCGACGCCATCCGGTCGAGTCGCGTCGCCGAGCAGGAAGCTGGCGGCATCACCCAACACATCGGGGCATCGCGTATCGACGCGTCCGACGGAAGAACGGTCGTCTTCGTTGACACACCTGGTCACGAGGCATTCACCCAGATGCGCGCGCGAGGCGCCCAGGTGACCGACATCGTGATCCTGGTGGTGGCCGCAGACGACGGCGTCATGCCGCAGACCAAGGAAGCGATCACCCACGCTCGGGCCGCCAACGTTCCGCTGATCGTAGCGATCAACAAGATTGACAAGGCAAACGCAAACCCCGACCGCGTGAAACAGCAATTGGCCGAGAACGATGTCCTGGTCGAGTCGTGGGGCGGTGAGATTCCATCGGTGGACGTCTCGGCGAAGAAGAACCAGGGCCTCGACGACTTGCTGGACATGATCCTGTTGGTCGCCGAGCTCAAGGAGCTGAAGGCGGTGGCCGAAGGAATGGCCCGGGGCGTGGTCCTCGAAGCACGCAAGGAGAAGGGGCGCGGCATCGTCGCGACCGTGCTGATCCAGCAGGGACGCCTCGACGTGGGAGATTACTTCTTCTGCGGATCCACCTGGGGCCGCGTCCGTGCAATCGCCGACGACACCGGCCAACGGATTGATTCTGGTGGACCGTCGGATCCCGTGGAAATCACTGGATTCGAGGACATTCCGGCAGCCGGAGACATCCTGCAGGCAACGGAGAGCGAAGCGAAGGCGATCGAGGTTTCCAGCTACCGCAGCCAGCGGGATCGAGAGGAAGGCCTTCTGGCGACCCGCAAGGTGTCCCTTGACAACCTCTTCGATCAGATCGCCGAGTCGGAGACTCGCGAGCTCAACGTCGTCGTCAAAGGTGACGTCCAAGGCTCGGTCGAGGTCCTGCGCGAAACCCTGATCGCCCTCAGCACCGACAAAGTCAAGATCAATGTCCTCCACGGATCGGTGGGAGCGATCACGACCAACGACGTCATGCTGGCCTCCGCATCGAATGCGATCATCATCGGTTTCGCGGTCCGCCCCGAACGGACTGCGCGCGAGCTGGCCGAAACGGAGCGGGTCGATATCAGGCTCTATACGGTGATCTACGACCTGGTCGACGACGTCAAGAAAGCCATGGTCGGGCTGCTCGAACCCGAATACCGAGAGGAAGAACTCGGCCATGCCGAAGTTCGCGAAATCTTCAAGGTTCCGAAGATCGGTGCTATCGCCGGCTGCCACGTGATCGACGGGGTCATCACGCGATCGGCGAAAATCAGGCTGCTGCGCGACAACGTCGTGGTCTACGAAGGCGAGCTGGCCTCTCTGAAGAGATTCAAGGACGATGCGTCCGAGGTCCGCGAGGGCTTCGACTGCGGAATTGGCCTGGCCAAGTACCAGGACATCAAGGTCGGCGACATCATCGAGGCCTACCGGATGGTGGAGATCGCACCGGAGCTCTGAGGCTCAATTGAGCGGAGATATTTACATAGGCATAGCGCATCTGGAGCTGCACATCCCGGAGGCGCGCAGCCTCAAGGCAAAGCGCGCACCGGTTCGTAGCATTGTTGAAAAAATTAGAAATCGCCACCAGGTTCTGGTGATAGAGGTGGAGCATCAGCATCTGTACCAACGGGCACATCTCGCGATCTGCGCCATCTCGACCGATCCGGTCGATGTCGAGGCGCGGCTTCAACGGGTGGAAAAAACAATCGGTTTCAACTGGAGCGGAAACGTTCTGAGCTGGAACGTCGACGTCATCCAGGGTTGAACGGACTGAATATGGCTCATAACAAAAACTTCGATCGGAACGCGCGTCTCGAGGGCGAGATCAGGTCGGTTCTCTCGGACCTGCTGCTCTCGGAGGTCAACGATCCGCGCCTGAAGGACGTCACGGTGTCCTCGATTCGACTCTCCGCCGACCGCTCGAAAGCGAGAGTTTTTTATTCGGTGATCGGTGATCCCGAGCGTGAACGTGAAGCCGGTGACGGCTTCGCTGCGGCTACGTCGTTCATGCGCAAGCAGCTCGGCCGGCGGATGCGGCTGCGAGTGGTTCCGAGCCTCGAGTTCCTTCGCGATACCTCGTACGAGTACGGTGACCGTATGGAGCGACTCTTCGACAGGCTCTCCGACGAGGGTCTCATCCCGGGCGATGATGGAGACGAGGGCCATGAGGAGGACACGCCATGAGCAACGTCAGTTCCGATCCGCACGATGCCGCAATCATGCTCAAGGAGGCTTATCGGGCCCTGATTACCTGTCATCGCAATCCGGACGGAGACGCGATCGGCTCGGAGCTGGCAATCGCAGAGCTTGGCGGAAGGATCGGTGTCGACTCGGTGATCGTCAATCGGGACGAGACACCGACGAATCTCTGCATGCTTCCCGGAGCTGATCACATCCGAATCGCAGACGACTTGCCCGAGGACTTCCCCGAGAAGTACGACCTGGTCATTGCGGTCGAGTGTCCGGACCTCGAACGCTCCGGTTTCGCCGGACTCACCAGGCTTCCCATTCTCAACATCGATCATCATCCCGGAAACCAGGCGTTTGGCGTCGTGAACTACCTCGATGAGGAGGCGCCGGCCGTCGGAGAAATGGTGTGGAAGCTCTACGGTGAGGTTGGTGTAATGCCATCACCCGATGCGGCCACGAATCTGTTCGCGGCTCTCGCAACGGACACTGGTGACTTCCGGTACTCGAATGCCACCGGACGTGCTTTCCGCGTGGCCGCCGAGATGGTCGATGCCGGAGCCGATCCGCCGCGCGTCGCAAACTGGGTGCACAACAACCGAAGCCTCGCATCGGTGATGCTCCTCGGTGAGGCGCTGCGCACCCTTCGCATCCAGTGCGATGGGAAGCTCGCCCTGATCACCGCCGACCAGGAGGCCTTCCAGAAATCGAACGCGGGCCCCGAGGATACCGAGGAAATCATCAACATTCCGAGGTCTATCGCCGGGGTCGAGGCGGTTGCCTTCTTCAAGCAGTGGGAAGCGGGTGTCGTCCGCGTCAGCCTGCGGTCACGCGGCGACGTCGACGTGAGACGCGTGGCGACCGCATTTGGTGGCGGAGGCCACGTCAATGCTGCGGGCTGCACGGTTAAAGGAGAGCTCGCCGAAGTCGAAGCTCAGGTCGCGTCGGCGATCGCCGCCGCTCTCGGGTGCACAGGATGAGCAGGCGACGCCCGGCTCGTTTCCACGGTCTGCTGCCGGTGTTCAAAAAGGCCGGCCCGACCTCACACGACGTCGTCGACATGGCGCGCAAGGCTCTCCATGAGCGTCGTATCGGTCACACCGGCACTCTCGACCCGATGGCGGAGGGATTGCTTCTGCTGTGCGTCGGGCAGGCAACGCGATTGCAGCAGTTTCTCCTGTTGTGGGACAAGACCTATAAGGGTGAAATCAAGCTCGGTCACGCCACTACCACATACGACAACGAAGGCGAGGTGATCGAGCCCGCCTGTACGCCCCCACCGCTGGACCAGGGGTCCCTCGACCGCATAACGGAGCGTTTTCACGGTGAAATCCAGCAGGTTCCGCCGCCCTATTCGGCAAAAAAGATCGCCGGGAAGAAGCTCTACGAACTGGCGAGAAACGGGGAAACGGTAACCCCCGAACCGAAGACGGTAGTAGTGCACGAATTCCAACTCTCTCCCGCCGGGGATGATCTCCTGTCGTTGCTGGTCAGGACCTCATCGGGATTTTATGTAAGGTCGTTGGCTCACGACATCGGAACTGCGCTCGGCTGTGGTGGCCATCTCCACCACCTGCATCGATCGGCGATCGGACCCTATTCAACAGATCGCGCCCTCTCCCAGGAAACGCTCCTGAATGCCGAAAGCGCCGAGGAAATCGTCAACGGAGACGCGTGGATTCCGCTCGAGAAGGTCGAGTTGCCGTTTCCGGAGATCGAGCTCAACCCCGCAGCCGTGCAGCGATTCACTCATGGCCAGGAGGTGGTGGTCCTGAATGCCGGCCCCAGCGACCTGGAAAAAGACTCTAAAGTCATCGTGCGAGACGCGGAAAACCACTTGCTCGGCATCGCCTCCGTGAGGTCGGTTCTGGCCCGCGGCCGAACCCTCAATATCGCGCCATCGATGGTTCTGGGCACTTCATCCGAGACCACAGCTAGACCCGGATCGAAGTCCTGAGATTTGCCATAAAGCCCGTATCCTGTTAACGTACCGTTGCCTCCTGCGCCACCGGAGGAATGTGGAGAAGAAAAAGTAATGAGCCATTTTGACGCCCAGAAGACATCAATCATCGACGAGTTTCGTACCCACCCGACGGACACCGGTTCGCCCGAGGTGCAGGTTGCGCTGCTGACGCGCCGAATCCAATACCTGACAGAGCATTTCAAGGTCTACAAGAAGGATTTCCATTCTCGCCGAGGACTGCTCCGCCTGGTCGGCCGTCGCCGCCGCCTTCTCGAGTATTTGAAGGCAAAAGACATCACCCGTTATCGCCAACTCGTCGAAAAACTCGGACTCCGAGGCTAACAGAACAGAAATAGGCCGAGGCCAAGAACATAGAAATCACCTCAGGAAGATGCGTATCGGGCCTTCTTACTGCTGCAGAGGCGGCAGAATAGAGGGTCCGGCGACGCGCGCCTGAAGAATGGAAGTAGAATGAACGTCGTCAAAAAGACCGTCGAGATCGACGGCAAGACCCTCAGTTTCGAAAGTGGAATCATCGCCAAGCAGGCTGATGGATCCACCGTCGTCCGTATGGGCGATACCATAGTCCTGGTCACCGCCTGCTCGGAAGAGAGCCAAAGGCAGGGTGTAGACTTTCTCCCCCTGACCGTAGATTACCGCGAAAACACCTACGCCAGCGGGCGAATACCCGGCGGCTTCTTCAAGCGAGAAGGACGGCCGACCGAGCGTGAGATCCTCACCTGCAGGGTCATCGACCGCGGTCTACGGCCGCTTTTCCCGGATGGGTATTACCGAGAAACTCAGGTCATCGCCTGGGTGTTGTCCGCGGACGACAAGTTCAACTCGGACATCTACGGCATTTCCGGTGCGTCGCTTGCCCTGCTCATGGCAAAGAAGATCCCTTTCACCGAGGCCATCGCGGGAGTCCGGATTGGACGTGTCGACGGCCAGATGGTGGTTTTCCCGACCTTCGACGAGCTGGCCAGGAGCGAACTCGACCTGGTGGTTGCCGGCACCGAGGACGCGCTGGCGATGGTCGAGTGCGGGGCGACCGAGCTCTCCGAGTCGGTGATCCTCGACGCCCTCGACCTCGCCCACCAGGAGATCAAGAAAATCATCGCCCTGCAGCACGAATTCGTGGCCGAGCTCGGCGTCGTGAAAGACGATTTCGTGCCCGAGCCCAGGCCGTGGCCCGCTGAGTTCGAGGAAGAGATCAAGGGGCGGTGGACCGACGAGCTTCGTGAAGCACTCAAGGTTCGTGGAAAGTTCGAACAGAAGGATGCGGTCAATGCGGTCCGCGACAAAGCGATCGCCGAGCTTCCCGAGGACGAGGCCGACGAGAAGACGCCCTGGGTCAAGAACATCTTCGGATCGATGGTAAAGGCCATCACCCGCGAGACCATTCTCGAAGCGCGCGAGCGCCTCGACGGCCGCGCCTTCGACGAGATCCGACCCGTAACCTGCGAGGTCGGCATCCTGCCTCGCACCCACGGCTCCGCCCTATTCACCCGTGGCGAAACCCAGGCCCTCGTGACCTGCACCCTCGGCACGTCTGACGATTCCCAGCTCATCGAAAGCGTCGAGGGCGATCGCCGAGAGTCGTTCATGCTTCACTACAACTTCCCGCCGTTTTCGGTTGGAGAAGCACGTTTTCTGCGCGGTCCCGGACGGCGTGAGATCGGCCACGGCGCCCTCGCCCGACGTGCTCTGACACCGGTGGTACCCGACGACGAGGACTTTCCCTATACGCTCCGCGTCGTATCCGACATTCTCGAATCCAACGGCTCCTCATCGATGGCCTCCGTATGCGGCGGATCGATGTCGATGATGGACGCCGGCGTACCCCTCAAGAGCCCGGTCGCAGGCATCGCGATGGGCCTGGTATCGGAGGGTGACAAGTACGGCGTCCTGACCGACATCGCCGGCCAGGAGGACCATTACGGCGACATGGACTTCAAGGTCGCCGGAACGGCCAACGGCATCACCGCCCTGCAGATGGACATCAAGGTCGAAGGCCTGAGCCGCCAGATCCTCGAAGAGGCGATGGAACAGGCACGCGTCGGTCGAATGCAGCTCCTCGACAGCATGGCGCAGGCCATCAGTGAAGGTCGGGAGGACATCTCGCCGTATGCTCCTCGGATCATTCAGATCAAGATTGACGTCGATCAGATCCGCAACGTGATCGGCCCCGGTGGCAAGATGATTCGCCATATCGTCGACACCACAGGCGCCAAGATCAACGTCGAGGACGATGGCACGGTGCAGATTGCGACATCCGACGGAGATGCTGCGAAGAAGGCCATCCACATGATCGAGAGCCTCACAAGGACGCCGGAGATCGGTGAGGAATTCGACGGCATCGTTCGTCGCATCGAGCCCTATGGCGCCTTTGTCGAGATTCTGCCGAATCACGATGGCCTGGTCCACATCTCCGAGCTCTCCCTCGAGCGCATCCCGGATATCCGGGACGTTCTCACCGAGGGCGACGAACTCAAGGTCCGAATCATCGATATCGATGCCAACGACCGCATCAAGCTGTCGCGCCGGGTCATTCTCGAGGACGAGGCTCGGGCGCGCGGGGACGATATTCCAGAGCGCGACGCCCGCCCGCCTCGTGACAACCGCCGCGGTGGACGGCCAAGCGGCGGACGTGGTCGCGACAATCGCCGTAGCGGGGGAAGGGATCGACGTCCGCGCCGAGACTGAACGAGAATCGAATATCCGCCTGTCACAAACCGGCCGAAAGGCCGGTTTCTTGCGTCCGATCCCGATCCCGGTCCCGATGCCGGTCCCGATGGCCGCCTCGATGACCCGAGCTCGAGTGATTGATCATCCAGCATATTTACGTGCAAGTGACCTGATTTGAGACATTTCAGGAGCGAGATGGGGAGCGTAATGGGGATCGAAGGCGCCTTCGGCGCCTATTGCCGCAGTGCGACAAAAATGCCTTGATTTCTTGCCGCAGTTCGGAGAGAATGAATGAGTGTTCATTCACTTTTCGTATACTGAAAGCCATTTGCCCTAAGGAGGCCTCCCGTGGAATACAAAGTCGACCTGCGTGACATCAAGTTCCAGCTCTTCGAGTGGCTCAAGCTCGGCGAGATGCTCGAGCACGAGAAATTCGCCGACTGGGATGCCGAAAACGTCGAAATGGTGATCACCGAAGGCCTCAAGATCGCACAGGAGCAGATGGCACCCTGCAACGAGGACGGCGACCGGATCGGGGCGCAGTACGCCGACGGCAAGGTCACCCTGCCCGATTCTTTCAAGCCCGTATACCAGACGATCTGCGAGGGTGGCTGGATAGGTTTGCTCGCCGATCCGGAGTTCGGTGGCATGGGCCTCCCCGATACGCTCGGCCTGGCGGTCAGCGAGTTCTTCAACGGTGCGAACGTGTCACTGTCACTCACCCTGATGCTCACACGCGGTGCAGGCGCCATGATCGCTGGTGTCGGCACCGATGAGCAGAAGACGCTGTTCGTGGAGAAACTCTACTCGGGCGAGTGGACCGGAACCATGTGCCTGACCGAGGCGCAGGCCGGATCGGACGTTGGCGCTTCGACGACCAAGGCGGTCAAGCAGGATGACGGCTCGTACTCGATCTCCGGCGAGAAAATTTTCATTACCGGTGGCGATCACGATCTCGCCGAGAACATCATCCATCTGGTGCTCGCCCGCACGCCGGACGCACCTGCCGGCACCAAAGGGCTCTCGCTCTTTATCATTCCGAAGATCAGAGTCAACTCGGACGGATCTCTCGGCGAGCCAAACGATGTTTTCACCAACAACATCGAGGAGAAGATGGGCATCCACGGCTCGCCCACCTGCACCCTCGTCTTCGGTCAAAACGACGGCTGTCAGGGCTTTCTCCTCGGCGAGGAGCTGCAGGGCATGAAACTGATGTTCCACCTGATGAATGCAGCTCGAATCGACGTCGGGCTGCAGGGTCTGGCGGCTGCGGGTGCGGCTCACCAACAGGCACTCGGATACGCGCGCGAGCGGCTCCAGAGCCGACATTGGAAGGAGCTCAGAAACCCCGACGCGCCGCAGGTCGCAATCGTCGAGCACCCCGACGTGCGACGGATGCTGCTGTCATCGAAATCATACGTCGAAGCAATGCGGGCGTTGCTGCTGCAAACCGCCTATTACGTCGACATGTCCCGCCTCACCGAGGGCGAGGAGAGCGAGCGATATCATAGCTACGTCGAGATGCTGACCCCAATTTGCAAGGCCTGGTGCTCCGAGTGGGGCGTCCAGGTCACTCACTGGTGCCTACAAGTGCACGGCGGCTACGGTTACACCGCAGAATATCCGGCCGAACAGATGATGCGTGATGCGGAGATCGCCTGTATCTACGAGGGCACCAACGGCATCCAGGCGCTCGACTTCGTCGCCCGAAAGCTGCCGATGAACAACGGTCAGACAATTCGCGAACTGTTGGGCATGGCAGAGGGCACCTTCAAGAAACTTCGCAACGACCCGGAGATGATGGAGCCGGCCTGGATGCTCGCCGCCGCCCTCAAACAGATCGAAACCATCTCCAAGGAGATCACCAAGCGGCCAGACGCGATCCAGCTCGTCCTTCTCAACGCGCCACCACTCCTCGACATGGTCGGCACGGTACTCGGAGCCCACTACCTGATGGACCAGGCCGTGCTCGCCAAGAAGGAACTGGCTGCGATCCTCGAGAAGAACAGCATCGGCACTGACGATAAGAAGGCCTACAAGGAATTCCTCAAGGACAACGAGGAAGCGGCCTTCTACCACAACAAGGTGCAGACCGCGATCCACTTCGCCTACCGAGCGCTGCCGACGGTGGCCGCCAAAGGCGCCGCTATCCGATCCGGAGAGAAGACGCCTTTCTACGCGATCATGTGATCGCGTTTTCCCCTCCCTCCTGGTGGCCCCTGCTGCCCGCAGGGGTCTTTTTTTCCGGCAATTCGGCTCAACGGCGTCACGGCACGACGGCAGACAGACGACAGCTTCCCGACTGTCACAGCCGAATCCGACCCCCCGGATGGCCTCCATTGGCGAGCAAAAGACCACCCGTGGGACCTGAGCTGCCGCTGGGCCGTCCGGCCATCGAACCGTAGAGCCGTCCGGCCTTTCAATTACCCGGCGCCCAGGAGAATGCTACACTCTGATTCCGGGCGAGGACGATCCTCGCTCATCCTTTCAACACATCTGTGGAGGATTGACATGCCGTACAAGGAGATCGTGACCGCGCGAGTTGTTTCGAGACAGGACCACCAGCCGGTCTCCGGTGCGACCGTGCGGGTCTACGACCAGGACATGGTCTTTGACGATTTCCTCGGAGAGGCCACCACCGATGCAAATGGACGCTTCAGGGTCACCTTCAGCTCAGACGACTTCCAGGGCCAGGTCACCGGCTTCGAGGCACGGCCTGACATCTTCGTCAGGGTCACCAACCCCGCCACCGGCAAGACCACCAAGAGCGAGACCTTCCACGAGCTCACCGGCTTGCTGACCAGGAACGATGCCGAGGAGATCATGGACCTCGGTGACGTCGAGGTGGACTGAGCTCTTTCCTCCTCCCGCACCGCTCCTGCCACAAGAGCGGCGCAGGGACAGGACCAGCGTCGGCAATCAGGGTCAGGACGCGGCGACGGCGTCAGGTGACTGGGGCGTCGACGATGCGTCTGTGAGGCCGTGATGTGGCACGGTCTAGAAACCGTTTCCTGGGGCTGCCGCTGTCGCCGTGCGGACTGAGCGGTGGAGACTCCGGCGCCTTGGGATGAACACCCTCTTCCCTCAGCTCCCACAGGCTCGACGACGACCAACCCAAAGTGTTACCTATGTATCCGGTTTATCTGTCACCCATCTACTCGGTCGGACAATGCAATCGGGCACTGTCGAAACCGGCTTCGACAGAGGCCCGCCGGCGCGCCCAAGG
>JAJDNM010000063.1 GCA_022340665.1 Acidobacteriota bacterium
TTGCGTGCCTGGTGCTGCAGGAAGCGTCGGGCCGGATCACTGCCCTCTCCGGCGAGGAGCTCGGCGAGGCGATACGGGGGAGGTTTGCAGATTCGAGGTGGGCCAAAGCCGTACCGGTATCTGCGGCTGCTGGCGTCATCCTCGGTTGCGCCGCCTTCGAGGCGGGGAATCTGCTCGGAGGGGTGGCCGGGCTTCGCCTGATCATCGATGTACGGCCCGCCACCCTTACGCTCGCCACTGGTTTGGCGGCAGCCCTGCTGCTGGTCACCGGCAACACCATTTGGATCGCTCGAGTCGCGGGCGCGCTCGTGGCTGTCATGGGGGTGACATTCCTCGCGACCGCAGTGCGCCTGGGCCCCGATCTCGGCGAACTGCTTCACGGCCTGTTCGTACCGAGCATCCCGGTTGGCGGGACTGTCCTGGTCCTCGGACTGGTCGGCACGACGGTGGTTCCCTACAACCTCTTCCTCGGGTCCGCCCTGGCCCGCGACAGCTCGCTGGGAGAGATGCGATGGGGCCTTGCGGTCGCGGTCCTCGGCGGTGGAGTCATCTCACTCGGTGTTCTGGTCGTCGGCAGCGCGCTTGGAGGCGGCCTCGAGTTCGAACGGCTGGCGGCCGTCCTTGCCGACCGCCTCGGTCGCGGCGCGGAGCTGTCGCTGGCCGTCGGCCTTTTCGCGGCTGGCTTCACCTCCGCCGTGACCGCCCCGTTGGCGGCAGCCCTGACGGCAAGGTCGTTGCTCGGGGGAAAAAACGATCCGCGTTGGAGAGAGATCTCGGGGCGCTACCGGGCAGTGTGGATCGGCGTCCTGCTGACCGGCATGGCCTTCGGTGTCGCCGACGTGCAGCCGATCCCGGTCATCATCCTCGCCCAGGCCTTCAACGGCGTTCTGCTGCCGTTGGTCGCGGTGTTTCTCTGGCTGGCGGTCAATGATCGGGACCTGCTCGGAGAACGGGGAGCCAACTCGCGCCCCCAGAACCTGATCATGGGCACCGTCGTGCTGGTTTGCGCCATCCTCGGGGTGCGGGGTGTGGTCGCGGCGGTGATCGGCGCAATGAGGTTTTTGGCGGGAGGATGACGTGCGAAAACGACTGTTGGCCGTTGTGGCTGTTGGTTTGTTTTTATCGCTGTCGATTGCGGCCGGTGGGTCCGAATCCGCGGAGAAGGCCGTCAATCGGGTCCTGGATTCCCTGCACGAGGCCGCCTCGGACGCGAACGGCGAACTCTACTTCGGCCTCTTCGACGAGGACGCGGTATTCATGGGCACCGATGCCACCGAGCGATGGTCGATGGACGAGTTCAGGGCCTTCGCCGAGCCGCACTTCTCGCAGGGCCGGGGATGGACTTACACGGTGACCGAGCGCCACGTCTACGTGGCCGTAAGTGGTGCGACGGCCTGGTTCGACGAAGTGTTGAGGAACGACCACTACGGAACCTGTCGCGGCACCGGCGTCCTGCTGCTGACCGACGAGGGTTGGCGCATCGCCCAGTACAACCTGACCATTCCGATTCCGAACGACCTGGCCGGCGAGTTCACAGCTCGCATCAGAGAGTTCGAGGATGCAGCGCGCTAATCGGAGATTCTCTCCAGAGAATACAGCGTGTTGAACAACAACTTGAAGGTCCGGACAGGCTGCGCACGGTGTTGGGCGCGGAAGCCGATCAGGATCACGTGGCCTTCGCCGACCGTGAAATCCACGACAGCCGCCCGTTTTTCGAGCAGATCTCCTCCCTCGAGATAGCCGCTGACCAGGATGTCCTTGTCGTCATCCGGATAACGGGCAATGACCTCTCGCCCGAATCGCGGATCCGGCACCTGGGTGCGGAAGGCCGGTGAGCCGGCGAAGTACACCGCCTCCTCGGCGCGCATCCCGAAGCTCAGTGGGCTGTCCAGGTTCATCTCGACCCGCAGCATCGATCCGGGGCAGTTGAAATCCTTGCGGCTCACCTTCTCCAATACGTTGCTCACCGGAAGCTCGAAAAGGTCGATGAAGTACTGGCTCGAGGAATCGAGCGCGACCACCGTGCCTCCCGCTTCGACCCACTCTTTGATGCGTTTGCCGCCCTTGATCCCGTCGGTGTGCTTGCCATTCTTCTTGCCGTCCGCCCCAGCCTCCGGCGAGCTGTCGATCCCGCCGGCGTACTCGGGGGGCATCGGCGCCCACCGGCGGCCCGATCGGTTTCCTCTTTCGGGCTCCCCCTTGGAAATGATGTCGGGAGAGACGTCGGGGAAGAGCAACACGTCGACCTTGTCGGCAAAAACTCCCGACCGGATCATCTCGTTGGAAAGCGTGGTGAGTGGGAACTCGTAACTCTCGAGGACGAACCGGGTCCACCCCTCGTCCATGCTGGCCACCCATGGCTTGAACAGCCCGACGCGCGCCCCTTCGACCCTCAGCAAGCTGGCGTCGGGGGCACTCGCGACCGGCACTACCGGCAGGTGAAGTCCGTCGACGATCTCGGCCAGGGACGTTGCATCGATGTCCTCCGCCGACAGGTAGACGTCTCCTCGAATCCCGACATCAGCGTCCGAGTCGAGACGATGGACGGCCTTTCCATCGGCAAGAACGCGGTTGATCGCCTGGTAGGCGCTGTCGGCCGCGGCCGGAATCAGGTGGCCGGCGGCGTTGCGGTCGGTTTTCGGCTGTGGCCAGGCGGGCTCGGTCAGCGACACTAGAGCTGCATTCACCGGTTCGGTGGCCTCTACCACTTCGACGCCCATGGCGAGCGGCAGGGACCACGAGGCGACATCGTAGGGCGCCAGAATCCCCGCGTCGGTGTCGTTGCGTACCTCCGGGTAGCGTTGAGACCGCAACATGGTCAGGAGAAACGGTCGGTAAGGTTGTGCGGCCGGTATAATCGTCGTGCCGGCTGGGTAGACGGAGAAGCCGATTTCCACCGGCTCCATCGCCCGGGCGATCTCGATTCCGTGCTCCAACAGGAGATCAACGAGCTTGCCGGCCGCTACCGGATCGTGTTGGGCCGGAGGGATGACGAATGCATACGGCGGCTCGGTGAGGCCGTTTTCGATCGACCAGCGAGCCATTTTGTTGACGTCGCCGAGAATCGAGGCCCGGTTTTCGGCGTTTGCTTCGAGGAACGCCCAGGTGGCGACGAGCTCATACTCGACGATGTCGCGCAACCGCCACCAGCCTCCTGGCCAGGGAGACGGGAAGTTGGATCTCCGTCCGTACTCCGGAAAACCCTTGCCGCCACCACGAAGCTCGCCCGGGTCGACATAGATGGGGCTCGCCAGACGTGCGCTGGCGACCTCGGTGAGCAATCCGGTGACGTTCTTCCACCAGGCGGTGTTGCGAGTACCGCCGGGCCAGTAGCTGTCGAAGATCATGTTGTGGCCGACGCCGGTTTTCTCCGCCTGCTCGAGGCGAAAGCTCATGTTGGTTCCGAGAACGTCCGCCTGCCGGAAGACGAGGGAGTGGACCTCCTCGTTCAGCGGGTCGGTCTGGGGTGGGACGAACATCCGCGGGCCGGTCGATCCCATCTGGTGCTCGTCGAGGAATGACTGCGGATACCACCGGTGGTAGAGCACATCATTGACCACCTTGGTTTCCCGTTGGCTCAGCATGTAGAAGTCGCGGTTGTTGTCATGACCGACGTAATGGTGGTAGAGCCACGGCATACGGCCGCCCTCGTACTCAGTTCCGAGCCATTTGTTGTACCAGTCGACCACCATCAGCTGTCCATCGGGGTTGATCGACGGCATGACCAGCAGCACGACGTCGTCCATCCAGGAGAGCTTTTCGGGATCTTCGGTGGTCGCGAATTCATGCACGAACTCGGTAACCATCTGGGTACTGCCGACCTCGGTCGAATGGATCGAGCAGGTCACCAGGGCAATGACTTTGCCCTGGTCGACCAGCTGTTCCGATTGTTCCGGCGTGAGGTTGCCGGGTTTGGCGATGAGACGGGCGATTTCGCGCAGGCGACCCAGGTTCGCCTGGTTCTCCGGAGATGTGAGAATCACGACCTTCATCGGATTGTCGAGGGTCGACCGACCGGCCTCCTCTATCGTCACGCGATCCGATTCTGCAGCCACCGTCTCGAGATACGATAGAACGCCGGGATATGGTATGAGCTTGAAATCGGCCCCGACCTCGTGCCCAAAGACTGTCGCCGGAGTGGGGATCTCCGCCGAGAGCGGACACAGACCCACCGTGCACAGAATCAACGCCGCTATCGCGTGTCGCATTTTCGCTCCTCCAGACATGCCGCCCCGTCCCCCGGGGGTCGAACGATTGTAAAGCAGTCAGACATCGGCCATCAGCGGTCAGCCAGAAATCTTCGGGAAAAGGCGGTGAAGCTGAGGGCCGATAGCTGACAGCTCGGGCCGAGGGTTCTTCGGTTGGAATCCTCGAGCTCGACGAGTACACTGCTGCAGCCCGACGGGAGGTAACAGTGGCACCAGAGGACATGCGAGGCGGAAACTACGCAGCGGAGCTGCAGCCGAAGGAGATTTACAGGGAAAGGCGGCAGGAGCTGCTCCAGAGAGTGGGCGAGGGCATGGTGGTCATCTGGGGCGCCGGCGATGACCGAGGCTACGGCGACGTGGGCACCTTTCGCCAGTCGTCGAACTTCTTTTACATGACCGGGGTAGAGCTCCCCAATGCGATCCTTGTCCTGCGTCCCGGCGACGACGGAGACCTCCTCTTTCTCCCGCCGCGAAACCCGAACGTGGAAGCGTGGACCGGGCCGAAATGGGGACCCGGTGAAGAGGCTGCCGAAGCGCTCGGTTTCAGCGAAGTGCTCTCGACACAGCCGTCTGAAATCGTCCTGGACGCGCGGCGCCGTCCCGTCCCAGGGTTCGAGGGAAGGCTGCAGAGCTGGCTTTCGGAGGCAGACGCGGTGCTCTGGACCGAGCTGCCGACGGTGGGTTCAGGCGCCGAGCTGCCGCCGAATCACCGCTACCTGGCAAACCTCCGCGATCGACTACCGACATTCTCGGTGAGAGATCTCGGCGAACACCTCGGTGCTCTGAGACAGGTCAAGGGCTCCGGTGAAATCGAACTGATGCGCAAGGCGGTAACCATAACGGTCGAGGGTCAGCGCCAGGCGGCGCGGGCGATCGCGCCCGGTGTGTCGGAGGGCCTGATTGACGGCGTGGTCTATGCAGCCTTCAGGGCGGCGGGCGCGGAGGGGGTTGCTTTCCCGACGATCGTCGGCTCCGGATACAACGCGACCACTCTCCACTACGACCAGAATGCAGGAACCTGTCATGACGGCGAGCTCGTGGTGGTTGATATCGGTGCGCGATACGGCTACTACAGCGGCGATCTGACGCGGACGTTTCCGGTCAACGGCCGGTTCAACAACCGCCAGCGGGAGATCTATGAGCTCGTGCTCGAGGCCCACGATCGCGCAGCCGAGGCAATGAAGCCGGGCGCGACGGTATTCGATCTGCGAAAGATCGCTTACGAGGTCTTCGAAAACGCGAGTGCACGCGACTCGAAGGGTGAGTCGCTCGGGCAGTACTTCATTCATGGCCTTGGCCACCCGCTCGGGCTGGATGCGCACGATCCGGGGGCGGACGAAAATCCACTCCAACCGGGAATGGTCATAACAAACGAACCCGGCATTTATATCCCCGACGAAAAGCTCGGCGTCAGGATTGAAAACGATTTCCTGATCACCGAGGACGGCGCCGAGAACCTGTCGGCCGAGCTTCCCGTTAAGACGGAGGAGATCGAGGCGTTGATGCGAGAGGGTTGACACCCTAGGTAGGAGTTCGGAATTCGGAATTCGGAATTCTCGCCTGCCCAACCCGAGACGTGGGGAGGCCCGGGGGAGGGCGGGAAATTCGAAATTCGAAATCGGTCCTCGACACTGATCACTGAATCTGTGGTTGGCCGAATCCTGCGACCGTGACGATATACTCCAATCAGTGGAAGATCCGTCAGCTCAGTCTTCGCAACTGAAATCCTGGCTCCTGGCCACCGCCGCGGTCGCCGTATGTGGACCGTGGCCGGGGTGGGAGATCTCGACCGTTGCCGCGGTCGCGGTGTGCATCGGTCTTTTTGTTCTTGCACGTCCGCGTGGTCGATCTCGGTGGGCGTGGGTTGCCGTTGCTCTCGCACTGATGGTCGCGGGGTGGCCCGCGGGTGGCGCAGGCAATCGTGCAGAGCTGGCGTCTCAGTTCGATGGTCACGCGCGGAAAATGCTGTCTGACGGGGAAAAGATCGCGACCGAACCCAAGCTCATTCGTCTGCTCGGTGCGGCGGGTGAGGCGGTGGATCCTGCGGTGCTGTTTCATGCCCTCGACCGGAGCGCCGGAACCATCCCTGGCCGAACCATTTATCTGGTTGATGACCGGGGGCAGATCATCGCCTGGGGCGGAGAGGGCTCCTCGTTTCCCCACCACGTCAGGCCGTTGGGTCAGCGACAGTGGGGTGTAGCCTGGTCGGCCGGGAGTGCGGATCTGTGGTTGAGAAATCCGCTGCTCTCCGAAGGGCGCCTGGTCGGCGCTGTCATCGTGTCAGACCGTGCTCCGCTTCGAGCACGACGCGCGTTCGGGATGTCGGCGGGGCGAGGTCATGAACTTGCCCTCGGAGCGAACCTCGAGGGATATGAAGTGATCGGTTCCTCGGTCGCACCAGGTGCCGTCATTCCGGTGACCGTTATGCCCGTGCTTCCAGATCACCCGCCGTGGGTTCTGCAGTGGCTGGGCTGGCTGGCGCTGGCAGTCTTGGCGGTCCTCCTTGAGCCGGGGGCGGCGGTCGTGGCAACCGCGCTCGGTACGTGGTCGTTGCTCCTGGCACCGGGTCCGGCTCCGGGCATGGCTCTCGGGGTCGCTGTGATTGTGGCCGGGGCGTCGGTTGGTCGTGTAGCCGGGCGACTCTCGTCCGCGAGAGCTGGAGTACTGGTCTTCGGTGTTCTCACCGTGGCTTCGCTGTTGGCCGTTTTCGGTCAACCGTCGCTGAAAACGTCGTGGCTTCCGGAGCACCTGCTGACTCCCGGATGGGGCGGTGTCTGGATGGTGGCCCTCGCCCTGATGGTGTCGGGCCTGCCGGCCCTGAGCGGGGGCCCGGTGTCGCTCGAACGGAGACTCAAGGCGGCCGTTCTCCTCGCTCTACTCGGGCTGATTCTCCAGGTCATACGGGTTCCGGTGGAGCTTTCGAGGCTGGGCGAGGCAGGAGAATTCGTGGCATTGCCGAGGGGACAAATCGATATCGCGGGAATTCTCCCAGTGCCGCCTGAAGAGTGTCGTTTGACCGACCTCGCTCCGGTGCTCGCCGAG
>JAJDNM010000064.1 GCA_022340665.1 Acidobacteriota bacterium
TGCGATGCAGCTGCAGCTGGTGCCGGTCGACATGAAGCCGGATGCGAGGGCGGCGCGTGCCGGAAAGCGTAGGCCTACGAAAGGGCGAAGAACACGCGCGGAGAATTAGGAATTAGGAATTCGGAATTCGGAATGCCGCCCGCCCGGGGCTTTGTCATTCCGAGCGAGGCAGTAGGCCACACCCTTTACGTGTCATTCCGAGCGAGGCCGAAGGCCGAGTCGAGGAATCTGTGAGCAAGCTCGGGGAGCGCTTCAGTCCGGGCCATAGATTTCTTCGATGAAGGGGGATGTCAAGGGTGTACCTCTCCCCACCTCGGTGTCGATGGCCCAGACATCCGAGTCCCCTACGACGCTCAGCAAGATGATCTTTCCGGAGACGATGACCCGTCGTTTCTGATGTTGACACCGTTGTTGTTTTTCTAGCCTTGGATGCGAATCTGCAATGCGAATCATCGGTCTTGAAGCATCGTGAGCGACGTGCCGACCACGCTTCTTTCTGGGGCTCGGGGCCCATCGCAATGTCTGGTCGTGCGAGGGGGCATAGGCTCCATTCAGGGCCTTTTGGCCAGAAATCTATTTGATGCTCTCCCTCGACCTTTTTCGATCGCATCGTGTGCCTCACTACCTGGTTTGGCTTGACGGATCGGTCACCGGGGTGACCGTCTGACGTCTCTACTCTGATCTGATGACGGCCTTGCTCAGAACGAACGTCTCTCCTTTCTTCCAGATCGCCAAGGTCGTTGCAGCGATCTTGCGTGCCACGGTCAGCCGCGCCATCGATTCCCGCATCCCAGACTCGACCAAGGCATCAAGATGCGGTCTGAATGCCCGTGCGTCACGGACTGCACCTTTGAATGCATCCTTCAAATGCCGATTGTGGTTCCTATTCAATCCACGCGTCGACACCGGCCGGCGGCTGCGTCGAAGCTCTTCTCCCTCGATTTCCCAGTCGGAAGAGCCCCGCGTCACCACCGCCAGTCCGCAGTAACTCCAAAACTGTCGCTTCGTATGGAATCGAAACGGTGTCGCGACATGGGCCACGATCGTCGCTGATCGAATCGGGCCTCTGCCAGGCACTGATTTCAGTAAACTGCACGGCCGGTGTTTCTCAGCCTCGCGGAGTACCGCCTTTTCGGCTTCGTCTCTGAGGTCGTTCAACGACTCCATCTGCGAGTACAGCCACTCAGCCCGCGACCTCAGACCGGAAGACCGAAGCTTTGACAGCCACTCCTCCTGTTTCTCGAGCCTGTATACATCCCCGCCTGATGTCGCCTCACCCTTTGACCGGAAAACCGCTTTCAGCCGATTCTTCACCCGGACGCTGTCGGCCACCAGGTTTTCGTACCCACGAACCAGCTCCTTCAAAACCTTCGTCGAATCATCGCCGTGGTACACGGGCGAGAGATCGCCGCTGCGAAGCCATCTCGCCAGCTGCCTCGCGTCGATTCGATCGCTCTTGTTTCCTTTGTCGTTTCGATTCTTTCGTGGATCACACACCAGCAACTCCGCGACATGTGGCCTCAACAGGTCGTACAACCACGCCGCGTGCGTGCCCTCCTCAAAAGTCAGATGAACCGCTCCTGATATCGACTTCACCACCGACAAAAGACTCTCCGCTTTTGTCTCGACCACAGTCTCCATCACGAACTTGCCGCTCGAGTCCAAAACTGCAAATGTGGTCGTTGCAGCGTGCACATCGGCGGCGGCGAACTTATGATTACCCACGGGGCTTCTCCCTTCCGGTGTCACCAGGTACAGGACACACCAATTAAGGATGGGGGACGCCCCTTCATATTGCCTCCGCTCGCTCACTTCGTTCGCTCGGTCGAAATGACACAAGGAGAATGAGCTCCGTCTGCTCGGTCGGTATGACAGAAGAAAAAGGGAATCCGTTCGCTCGGTCGAAATGACACCGAGGGGAGAGGACGCTTCACTCAGGATGACGGGAAACGACGACGAGGGTTTCCGGCCTTGACAACGGGGCCGGCGGGGCTTAACTTACATAACGAACGTTCGGTTTGTTAGGGGGCGAATGTCGAGGGGAACGAACGGACGCCAGGCCGAGAGGTCGGAGGTCGCGACCAACAAGGTGTTGGAGGTGGCCCTCGAGCTCTTCTCCACCCAGGGCTACGGCGCGACCTCGATGCGCCAGATCGCCGAGGCCTGCGAGCAGTCGACCGGCAACCTCTACCACCACTTCGGCTCCAAAGAGGCGATCTTCCAGCGCCTCATCGACAATTACTGGGAGCGTCTCCTCGATCCCGAGCATTACCTGCAGAAGGTCTTCACGAAGGCAGACTTTCCCGACGATCTCGAGGAGCTGGCGGCTGCCATCGAACGCACGGTCGAAGAGAACAAGGCTTCCATCTTGCTCGTCTTTGTCGATGTCATCGAGCACCAGGGGCGCCACATTCGCTGGTTTTACGAGACCATGGCCGACCGCTTCCGGGAGAAGTACAGCCCCCATTTCGAGGAGCTGGAAAAAGTGGGAAGGTTGGCCGATGCGGACCCGATGGTGGCGGTGATGGTCGCCACCCGCTGGCTCTTCTACTTCTACATGGTCGAAAAGTGTTTCGGCGTTCCCATGCACTTCGGCATGGAAGCGCAACAGGCAGTTGACGGTTTCATCCGCATTTTGCGCAACGGGGTGCTGCGCCAGGAGTTGAGCGGCGTCGCATCTGGAATCCAGACTTAAGAAGGGGAGGAAACATGAGCGATCGATGGATTATCAGAGTGCTGGCGGTGGCGGCAGTTGCCGTCATCCTGGTGCTGGCGGTGCCGGCGCTGGCCCAGGAGGAGCCGGCAGAAGAACAACAGACAGAGGAGGAGCAGGCGATCGAAGAGGCCATCCAGCGACAGCAGTTCGCGGGCGAAATCATCGTCACCTCGCGCAGGATGGAGGAGAACATCCAGGAGGTGCCGATCGCGGTCACCGTGGTCACGGGCGACCAGCTGATGGATGTTCAGGCGACGGACATTTCCGAGCTCGACGCCTACGTCCCCAACGTCTCCATCTACCAGGGCCGCAACCAATCGACAACGCTCACAGCCTTCATTCGCGGCGTTGGCCAGTCGGACCCGCTGTGGGGCGTCGACCCCGGTGTCGGCCTCTATATCGACGACGTCTACATTGCCCGCGGCCAGGGCGCGCTGCTCGACGTGTACGATGTGGCCCGGGTCGAGGTGCTGCGCGGACCGCAGGGCACGTTGTACGGCAAGAACACCATCGGCGGCGCGATCAAGTACGTCACCAAGCCGCTCTCGGACACGCCTGAAGGTAAATTCAGCCTTGGTCTTGGCAACCACGGGACGCAAGAGTATCGCTTCAACCTGAGCGGGCCCATCATCGAGGGGAAACTGCGCGGCAAGATCGCCGCCGCCAAGCTCCTGCGCGACGGTTACGGCAGGAATCTGTACCAGAACCGCGACGTCTCCGACAAGAACACCATGGCGTACC
>JAJDNM010000065.1 GCA_022340665.1 Acidobacteriota bacterium
ATTGCAGCATACGTCACCGAGCTTTCCCAGCTGCCGGTCCGATGGCCGGAGGTCGTGACGTCGAGGACCTCTCCGCGTCCGTCGAATGCATGGCTCAAGAGCTCCGCGAGAACCACCAGAGGGCGGGCTCCACAGACCGTATCGCCGCTGACTTCAACCTGGTGCCTGAACCCTGCAGGGTCGATCGCGGCGAGGCGCCCTGCTGTCACTCCACCGAGGCGCACGAGTTTTTCCGCGAGGCCCGGTCCCGAAAACGGAGTCCATCCGTAGTTGCGGCCATAGTGGGTGAAATCCGAGGAGGCGACAATCACGGATCCCTCATCCATCAGAGGCACCAACGCCCTGGCCAACCGTCGCGCGGTCTCCGAGTCGGTCCCGTTGCCTATTAAAATCGGCACGATCGCTGCATCGGGTGCCAGTACCTGGAGGAACGGCAGCTCGACCTCGAGGCAGTGCTCCGGGCCGTGCGCCGCGGAGGGCCCAGCGAAGTCCTCATTCTTCCTCAAGGACTCCACTGCAGCAACATCCACCGGCACTGCACCCAGCGGAGTCTCGAACGCCTGGATGCCGCGCGCTGGTAGCGCGGCACCGGTGAAAGAGCGGTGATGGGAAGGCCCGATCAGAACCACTCTCCGCAGGCCCTCAGCATCAATGGCCGCGAATGCTCTGCCGGCCACGGCACCGGAATAGAAGTGACCGGCGTGAGGCACGACCAATGCTCTCGCACCGACCGACGCCTCTGGCACATCGAGCATCCGTTCGACCTCGGCGCGAAGCCGCTCCGGATCATCCGAGTAGAAGCCTCCGGCTACAGCAGCCGGCCGGATCGTGGCACCCGCGATCGCCGACGCGAACGCAATCATCAGAGAAAGGATCACCCTCATCCCAACAGTGATAATCCCCGCGGCATGAGAATGCAACTCGCTGGTCACCGGTAGCCAGCGGACTATTCCGACTCCTTCAGCGCCTCGAGACGAAGTTGCATGGCGCGTTCGGAGAATTTTTGTGCACGCTGGTCGTCACCTTCCAAGCGCGCAAGGCGGGCCATGGCTTGGTAGACTTCCGGCTCTTTCCCATACCACCAGCGCGCCCTCTTCAGATACTGGCGCGCTTTGTCGAAATCCCCTCGCGTCATTTCTGCGTCGGCCAACGCGATGAGCGTGAATGGGTTCCGGGTCGACTCGGCGGCCGCTCGCATGGCATTTTCCGCCTCTTCTTCGAGACCGTCCTCGCGGTAGATTCTGGCCAGGTTCACCAGAGCCGACGAGTTCCCGGGCTCCACCTCCAGCGCACGCTGGAAGGAAGAGAAGGCCCCCTCTCGATCCCCGAGCCGCGACCGTGCAACACCAAGGTTGACCCATGCCGGAGCCCATCGCGGGGCGAGCACGACCGCCAATTCGAGGTTTCGGATAGCCTCATCGAGGTCATTCACGCGAATCGAATACCCACCGATGTTGGTGTGATAGATCGCCGAAGCCACAACGTCGTCGATCACCCGCTGGCTCATGTACGGTGACTCGTTCCGTACGTAAAAGTCGTAGATGTAGATCTTGCTGGGCGCGCGGAACCCGGCCACGACGTGCCGATTGACGACAATCAGTCCTTCTTCTTTGACGATTTCCGGTTGCCGGCTGACCGACAGCAGAAACGTCGGCAGATCGAGGCTCCTCGAGAGGGCGACGAACAGCGACGTGAACGACATGCAATTGCCCTGGCGACTCGAAAAAGCCTCTTCCGCAGTCAGAGTCCGGGCCTCGTCGTACTCGAATTCGAACCTTCCCTCGTCAAAGAAGGAGCGCTGCAGGACCTCGAGCCGGGACTCAGGTCCGAGACTCCCGTAGCCGCGAACCTGCTCTTCGGCCCAAAGCACCATTTCTTCGTTGACCTCGAACGGGTAGACGACCTGAGATGGATCCAGGCCGAGCTCACTCACCGCGTGTTGCCACTCCTCGTAACCGAACACCTCGTCGGGCGCGTCGGCAGCCGCTGGCAGAGCAACTGCCGCCAGCACTACGGCCACCAGGTTCCGAGCGAAAGAATTCATGAGTAGATTCTACGTCGTTCACGCCAATTGGTTCTCACCCCGGGCGTCCGGATCGGGCACAATGGCTGCGAACACACTGTGCCATGGGAGGCCATGATGATCCGAAAATTCGTGTCCGCACTCGTCGCCACCCTTTCTCTGGCGCCGTTTTCGTGGGCCGACGAGACCTTCGACCGCAACTTCGATAACGCCACTTTGAGAATCGACTTCTTCCATACGGGCAACGCCGAAAAAGAGATTGTGACCTTCGATCGCCTCTACCGTCAGGGGGAGTGGGCCGGCCCTCGGACCAAGCTGCTGGACCCGTTCCCCTACGGTTCGTACCTCGTCGAGGCGACCGATCCTGCGGACGGCTCAGTGCTCTTTTCCAAGGGTTTCGATAGTTACTTCGGTGAATACCGCACCACGTCCGGCGCCTCAGATGGTGTAATGAGGACCTACCACGAATCCGTACTGCTGCCGTTTCCAAGACGGCCGATCGAGGTCCGGATCAGCGCCCGACAACGAGATAGCTCGTGCGCGCTGCTGAACAATATTTCGGTCGACCCCACGTCGGTTCACATCTCGACGGAACCGCCGACGAGAGACGCCGTCGTCGTCGAGGTACACCTCGGAGGACCGGCCCACGCGGTCCTCGACATCACGATTCTCGGAGAGGGATACGCAGCGAGCGAAATCGAGACCTTCAAAACCGACCTCGAGCATGCGTCGGCGACACTGCTCGCCCACCCGCCCTTCAACGCGAACCGGGCACACATCAGCGTTCGCGGCGTGCTGGCGCCCTCGGCCGAGAGCGGCTGTGACGAACCCTCGCGTGGCGTCTACCGGTCGACCTCCCTGGGAGCGTCGTTCAATTCGCTCGGATCCGAGCGCTACATGTTGACCGAGGACAACAGGTCGATGCGAGATGTCGCCGCCAACGCGCCGTACGATGCCCTGATCATCATGGTGAACCATGACCGCTACGGTGGTGGAGGTATCTACAACCTCTTCTGCACCTTCACCGCACACTCGGACTGGGCCGATTACCTCCTCCTGCACGAGTTTGGTCACTCCTTCGCCGGCCTCGCCGACGAGTACTACAGTTCGTCGGTGGCGTATAACGACTTCTACCCTCGCGGCCACGAGCCGCACGAGCCGAATATCACCGCACTTCTGGACCCTTCCGAACTCAAGTGGCGAGATCTGATTGAGGCAGGCACCGCCCTTCCCACGCCTTGGGGCAAAGAAGCATTCGATAGAGAGGATTCGGCCTACCAAGAGGAGAGGACCGAGCTCAACAAGACGATCGGAGAAGCATCCAGAGCCGGAGCCTCGGAGGAAAAGCTCCGGGAACTACGCGACATCGAGACCCGCCACGCCGCTGTCCACAGCCAGTGGGTCGAGAAATATCTTGCATCGAGGCCATCGGCGGGGATTGTCGGGGCATTCGAGGGAGCGGGTTACTCCTCGACCGGTCTCTACAGGCCGATGATTGATTGCCTGATGTTCTCGCGACGTGCACAGCCGTACTGCAGGGTATGCGAACGGGCGGTCGAAGCCATGATACTGCGATACACCGAATGAGTTTTTGCCAAGTCGCCCCGCCAAGGCTTTTCCCGACGGCCAACCGACCGACTCGAGGGGCCGAGTCGTGTCGGAACTGAGGCTTCCGAGAACCTACGTCGTAGGCCTCGGAGAAGTAGGGCGGCGACTCGGTGGCGCGCTCGATCGGGCCGGTGTCCCCACCTGTCCAGTCACCCGTACCCGGGGCTGGGACGAGGCCCGAGGGGATCCCGAAGGAGTCTGTCTCGTCTGCGTCGGCGAGGAATCCCTCGCAGAGGTGCTGGAAACCCTTCACAATGTGCCTTCCGAACGCCTGATCCTGGTCCAGAACGGCTGGATTCGCCCGCTTCTCGTCGATCTTCCGGACAACACCCGGGGCCTCATCTGGTTCACCTCCAAAGGTGATTTCTTTCAGATACTGCGTGCCAACGCCTTTGCAGGGCCGTTGGCCGAAGACATGGCGCTTGCACTTGCCGCCGGCGGCCTCCCGAGCGAGCCAGTCGAAAAGGCGATGTTTGACAGCCTCGAGGCGGACAAGATGGGCTTCAATTGCGTCGTCGGGCTGCCGCTCGCAGTTCATTCGATGACCCTCGGCGACTATCTGGCCGAATGCCCCGGCGAGGCGAAAGCTGTCTTCGAAGAGGCGGTCAATGCGTGCTCTGCCGCCACCGGCGCCGAGATCGATAGCCGCGCCTGGTCGGCTTTCCTCGAAACCGCGAAATTCCTCCGCTGGGTACGCGCATCGCAGGCCAAAGCACTCGATTTTCGGAACCAGGCAGTTGTGGCCCTGGCAGCCGAGCACGGTCTCGCGGCGCCGGCGAACCAGGAACTGCTGGGACAGTACGGCGAGAAATGTGTTACAAATTCGGGCTGGAGCGAAAGACTTTGAGCAAGGAAACGATCTACCGGGTGAATTTCGTCAGCCAGGGAGAGGTCTACGAGGTCTATGCCCGAAACGTGTCGCAAGGGGGCCTGTTCGGCTTCGTCGAGATCGAAGAGCTGATATTCGGAGAGCGTTCAAAGCTCCTCATCGACTCCTCGGAGGAACGGCTCAAGACCGAGTTCGAGGGCGTGCGTCGGGTCTACGTACCGTTACACTCGGTTCTCCGCATCGACGAGGTCGAAAAGGCCGGCCGAGGGCGCATCACTTCGGGCGAGGGAAAGGTCGCGACTTTTCCGATGGCAATCATGCCGCCCGGCACGAAACGCGACTGATCATTTCGTTCCCCAGGCCACAATCGTCCAGATCTTTTGAAACCAGCTGCTCCGGCGGTACGTACAACCCACGAGGATCGAGGTGAACGAAATAGTGACGAAGACGCTCAAGAGATGGTGGACCGAGTGGTTGCGATCCGTGCTTCTGATCGTGATCATCATCACCTCGTTCAGATCGGCGGTGGCGGACTGGAACGACGTCCCGACTGGCTCGATGAAGCCGACGATCTTCGAGGGCGACCGCATTGTCGTTAACAAGCTGGCCTACGACCTGAAGATTCCGTTCACCACCTACCGCCTGTTCTCTTGGGCCGAACCGGCGCGAGGTGACATCGTTGTTTTGTATTCGCCAGTCGACGGGAAACGACTCGTCAAACGGGTGATCGGAATCCCCGGCGACACCGTCTCGATGATCGACGATCACCTGATTGTGAATGGCGACGCCGTGTCCTACGCACCACCATCACCCGAGCTCATCACCGGCCCGACGCCCGGCGGCACGGGCAAGTTGATCGCGTTGGAGCGTCTTGGAGAAAATCCGCATGCCGTGATGATCCCCTTTGGCGCCCACTGCCGACCGACCTTTGCGCCGGTCACAGTACCCCGCGGCGCCTACTTCCTGATGGGCGACAACCGCGACGAAAGCTATGACTCCCGGTACTTTGGTTCGGTCCCCGGCAAACAGATCGTCGGCCGCGCGACTGCCGTCGCAGCATCAGTCGATCCGGAACGTCACTTCCGACCCCGTTGGAATCGGTTCTTCCGCGAACTGCGTTGAAGAATCGGTGACACCGATCTCCAATACGTGGGAAACTGCTATCGACAATTTTCTTCCCGGCACTCAGGCAGTGGGAGGTTCTGCGGAGGCCAGAACCTGAGCGACGGAAGGATTGGGCCGGCAGGTGACCAGAAACTGAAACGCGAACATAGTCGGCCAGACGCGGGCGCCGGCGGCAGCCAGATAGCCGAGGAATCGCCCGAGTGGCCCCCCAACCACCGTCTCGAAGGGGACCGGAACGGGCCGGACCTTTTCTATCTGGTAACCACAATCATCGAGCAGGGTCACGAGGCTCGAGCGGGTGAACAGACGGGTATGAGTGATATCCAGAATCCCCCTCTCGGCATAGGGAAAGCGGCCCATCAAAAGGTTGAGGCGCACCGCAATAAATGCGACGTTCGGCGTCGAAAGCACCACCAGAAACGGCTCACCCGTCCGAGGGTAGGGCCTCTCCATGCGATGTCGAAGAGAGACCATGAACCCCTCGGGATCCCGGAGGTGCTCGATCAGGTCCAGGAGCAGCACGCAGTCGAAATCACCCGGATCTACAGGCAGACGGTCGCGGTCGAGGTCCGCCGGGAAAAACTCGAGGTCAATCCCCGGCAGCGGGGGCTCGCGGTCAACGGCGGTGACGCCGATTCCGTCTTCAGCACATTTTGCAGCGACGAAACCCGGACCGCTCCCGAGATCGAGGACACGACCCGGGCCGGCGAGCCGGACCTCCTCCAGCGCCATCGCGTGGGAGGAGTACGGAATCGTGGTCTTGTCCTGATAACGCAGAGGCCTCAGGTGCCTCAGCTTGAGGCTGCACAACATGCCCATCTGGTGAAGTCTGAACCGGATCGTCGAGAGGACCACGTCGCGCGCGTACCGAAGCGTCGGCACGTGACACTCCTCGTCACCGTAACGGGTCGGGATCGGGATTTCGACGATGCGCGCACCAATGTGGGCAGCCTGGAGCAGGATCTCGGTGTCGAAGTGAAAGTCGTTGGTGTTCATTTCGAAGGGGATGCTGTTCAAGAACTGGCGCGTATAGGCGCGATAGCCGGTGTGGTACTCGCTCAGGTTCTCGCCGATCAACCGATTCTGGAAAGCCGTCAAGAATCGATTCCCGACCCGCTTGTGAAACGGCATGCCACCCTTTCGCGCGCCGCCCGGCTCGAGCATGCGTGAACCGAGAATGACGTCCGCGTTCCCATTCCTCCATGTGGAAACGATGTCCGGCAGGAGCTCCGGCGCATATTGGCCGTCACCATGGAGGAGGATGACGAGGTCATAACCGCGATTGACGGTCATTCTGTAGCCGAGCTTCTGATTGCCACCATATCCCTGGTTGACCGGGTTTCGCAGCACGGTGATTCGATCCTCATGGTCGTTTCGACGGACCCACTGCATCAACAGCTCCGCAGAGCGGTCTTTCGATGCGTCGTCGATGCACAGGATGTGGACCGCAGGGTCACTGAAGATCTCTTCCGGGATCCTTTCGAAGACGGATACGATGTGCCGCTCCGCTTCATACGCGACAACGAATATCAGGATTTTTCCGGAGCCCGGTTGCTCCCGAGGCGGACGTCGAGCTGCTTCCACCTTCCTATGGTACCTCTCGGCAAAGATCGAGATTTCGAGCCGAACGCAGCAGCCAGATCACACCCACGAGCAAGAACGCCAGCAGAGGAAGAAGGCTTGAAACGCCGCCAAGCCCGAGCAGGAGGCCGGCGTTCGTGGGATGCCAAAAGCGAACGCCGCCGATCCCGAGCGGCATGAAGGGACGCATTGCGGCAGCTCCAACCCGGCCGAGGTGCAGCTCGCGCCAACTCCACCCGTAGACCGAATCGTAGAAGAGATCGGGACGCGCAAAGGGGTGGTCCTCGGTCCCCTTCGCGATTCCCTGTGCGAGCTCGGCAGAAGGTGTCCATGCGGGGTTCCACCATTGGGGGGAGTCGCCATACCATTCGGGAGTCAACGGACCAACGACCGCCAAGGTGAACATGTTGGCGACGGATACGGTCGCCAGCAGCACCGTAATCCATCGCCACACGCCCTGCCACGGCACGCCCGCCAGGGCAAGGACCCAGAGAGGCAGGGCGAGAATCTGGTACCGGGCGACCGCCGACGACCCCGCGTGCCAGCCGTTGAACGCCGCATTCGACACCAGGTATATGCCGATTCCCGCCGCGATCAGCCACACGATTTCCCGATTGGCACGGCGTCTCCACCACCAGAAACCGAGACCCACAGGAGTCAGTAGCAAAAGAGGCACATGCAGCGGGAGTCCCCGGTACCTGCTCACCAAGAGGGCCGCCACACGGTCGGGCTGTGGAACACCGAGGACGCCGAAGGCATGATCGTCATCAACGAAAACCTCGTTGGTAGTGTCCGTGGCGAGCGCCCACGGAGAGCCGAAACACGTCTGATGGTAGGCAACAAAGGCGACAGCCGGCAACACGCCACCGAGGACCCAGACGGCTACCAATCGGGGCCTCTTCCAGGCCCACCAAGCTCCGAACAAGATTACCCACAGAATCGCAAGATAGTCACAGAGCACGGCCATGCCGACACAGAACCCGCAGGTGAACGCTCCTCGGCGATCCAGCCTGAGCGCAGCTGCAACGCCGAATACTGCAAAGGAGGCAGCCGTCGGATGCCCCCAGAGCTGTGTCTGGTAAGGAAAAAACGGGGTGGCGAAAACCATCAAAAGGGCGAGGCCAGTCGCCCGCCGCTGGGATGCTCCGAGCTTCAGCGCCACGCGCCTCAGGGCCAATCCCGCCAGTGCCACCGGAATCACCGACACCAGGAAATTGACCAGATACAGCTGGAACTCGATGGTTGTCGAATCCAGAGACCCCGTTCCAAAGGCACTCGAGATTCCCCGCACAACCGCAAACACAACTGTGCCGATGAGAATCGTACCGGGAGCCTTGTTAGCGTAGTAGTGCCCCGCCTCACGACCACTCCCGGGCTGTGGGTGGATCACACCATTGGCTGGCGAAAAAGACCAGTCCGCGGTGTTCCCGCCTGTCGGGGGAGGCTCGCGAAGCGCACCGTCGGGCCCTCTCATGAATCGGTCTATACGGAAACCGTCGCCCTCCACCGCGGCAACCATTGCGTCGAAGCGGGCATTCTGGTTCGAGGCTCCGCCGCCGTGAAAGTAGGCCCCGGATATCGCGAACAGAAGCAGCAACACCGCTTCGTGCCGGCGCGCAGCCCGCGCGATCTCCGCGGTCACCATCGTCGCTCGAACGGGGTCATGACCTCAGTGGTGGTGAACCACGCATCGTGTCCTTCGACCGCGACAGTAACATCCGGAATACGCAAGGGCCGGG
>JAJDNM010000066.1 GCA_022340665.1 Acidobacteriota bacterium
GATACGGCAGAAACCGGCGTCAGGGAGAGCGCGTCCCAGGACAACACGCTTCAAACTTCTACCCCCCCCCGGTCCGGCCGCCGGCGATATACCGCACCCAGCGGTGTTTGCTCGCCTCGGGGTGCTCGACGTATCGTCAACTACGCCTGCACGCCCCTCGGGTCGCAAATCCCACTGGTCACAGTACCCCGCCATTCTCGCTACGAAGCCTCATGAATAATGCGGGCTAGAGCGGCTCTACCCGCACCGGAACGCCGCTGAGAACAGCATTGCCACAGAGATCGTCGACCATCGCATCGTCGGTCAGATCGTTGATGCTGACCCCCGGGTGCTTCTGAGCAACCGAAAGCTGGACGCCCGGGCGGTCGTGGCCCCACCCGTGTGGCAGGCTGACGACGCCGGGCAGGACCTCGTCGCTGACCTCCAGTGGCACCTCGATGCGCCCAGTACGCGAGACGACGGCAACCATCGCCCCGCTTGCGACACCCAGTTTATCCGCGTCTTCGGGATGCATTAACAGGGTGCAGCGGTCCTTCCCCCGCACCAGGCGGAGCGAGTTGTGCATCCAGGAGTTGTTGCTTCGAAGGTGGCGCCGCCCAATTAGCAGCAGCGGCTGTTCGGACGGGTCTCCGTTGAGGGTGGTTAGGAGCCGACGAGCGTCCTCGAGAAACGGCGCCGGCGCGAGTTCGACGCGCCGTCCTGGTGTCCGCAGCCGCTCGGGAAGGCAGGGCTCGAGCGGACCGAGATCGAGCCCATGGACCTCTCGTTCCAGCTTGGCCAGGTTGAGACCACCCCCGAACGGTCGAAATCCCGAGCCCCACGGTCCCTTTCGCAGACCAAGATCGAGCATGCGCCGTGGGCCGATCTTCGCATTCAGCCACCGCTTGAACTGCGCGAGAGGAGGGCTGTCGTCCAATCGCCGGTGCAGCTCGGCCAGGATCTGCCAATCGTGCCGGGTGTCAGGCGCCGGCTCGAAAAGAGCCGTCGAATATCGCGCCACGTTGCGAATTGCCAACAGATTGAACACCAGGTCGTAGTGGTCATGCTCGAGGGCCGATGTCGGCGGCAGGATGATGTCGGCGTGTCGGGTGGTCTCGTTGAGGTAGAAATCGACAGCCGCCATGAAGTCGAGGCCTTCGAGAGCGCGATCGAGCTGTGCACCGTTCGGTGTCGACAACACTGGGTTGCCAGCAAGCGTGAGCAGGGCCCGCACACGACCATCGCCCTCTGTCAGGATCTCCTCCGCTAGGGCCGCAACCGGTAGCTCGCCCGCATAGGCAGGTAGGCCCCGCACCCGACTTTCATACCTCCCGAGGTGGCCTGGACTCGTACTTGCCACGAGATCGACAGCCGGTCTGGTGAACATGGCTCCGCCCGGCCGATCGAGGTTACCGGTGACGATGTTGAGCAGATTCACCAACCACTGGCAGAGTCCACCGAATGCCTGTGTCGACACCCCGAGCCTTCCGTAGCAGACCGCGGAAGGGGCGGCGACGAATTCACGAGCGAGGTGACGAATCGCCGTCGAGTCGATGCCTGTTTCCGGAGCGACAGCTTCGGGCGTCACGTCGGCCACCAACTCGCGCACCACATCGATCGAGTCGCAGTATTCAGCCGCCGCACCAGGTCTTTCGAGGTTTTCAGAGAAAATGACCTGCAGCATAGCCATCAGGAGCAGGGCGTCGCTGCCCGGCCGGATGAACAGGTGCCGGTTGGCCAACACCGCGGTTTCGGTTCGCCGGGGGTCGACCACGACCAATCGACCACCACGATGCATCAGATTCTCGAGCCGCCGTCGGATTCCCGGTGCTGTCATCATGCTGCCGTTCGACACCACCGGGTTGGCGCCGAGAACGAGCAGGAAACGGGTTCGGTCCACGTCAGGAACGGGTAGCAACAGCTTGTGACCGAACATCAACGTGGCGGCCACGTGGTGCGGCAACTGGTCGACCGAAGTGGCCGAATATCGGTTTCTTGTCTGCAGGGCCCTGCTCAGCAGTGGACCGAAGAGCAACGAACCCCAGTTATGAACAGCAGGATTTCCAACGTACAGCGCGACCGCGTCACGTCCATAAATCCTCTGCACCTCTCGCAGGCGGCTGCCGACCTCGTCGAGTGCTTCGTCCCAGCTGGCGCGTTTCCATGTTCCGCCCCCCGTGCGACGCACTGGATGGCGAAGACGATCGGGATCGTTGTGAATATCCTGGAGCGCCACCGCCTTTGGGCAGATGTGGCCACCGCTGAACGGGTCATCCCTGTCGCCACGGATGGCCTTGATTTCGCCACCACTGACCTCGATGGAAAGGCCACAGATGGCCTCACACAGGTTGCATGCCCGGTAGTGGGTCACAGTGCGATCGTCGTGCATGGCGATTCCTCCGCGAATTGTACAGGCGGCAACGACCGAGAGCTATTTCGTTTTGCCGAGGCGCAGGCTGTAGGAGAGTCGGGATCTCAGCTCGTGCTGCTCTCTTGCTCTGTCAAGCGCGAAACCCTGTCACCACCACCAGGTAACGATGACTGCGGTGGCGGACAGTAGCAACGCCGAAAGCACCATCCAGTTGCGATACCAGGGAGCGCCTTGGAGTGCACGAAGGTCCTCTTTCCAGATACTCCTGTTCCACACTGTGGCGCCGAGGCGTTCCTCACCGGCCGGTCGAGTGACCAGGCTGACGCCGACCATCAGGGCGCAGCTGACGGCGAACATCACTCCACTCGCATACAGGTACTGGATCGAGAGAACTTCAGCGATTTCGTTGACCACCCACCCCAGCAGGCCGATCGGTAGGCCCACCGCAAGGGTCACCGCTGCAGCTGGCGGTGTCGCTCGGCGCCACAGCATTCCGAACAGGAAGACGGCAACCACAGGCGGAGTGATGTAGGAAAGCACCGACTGGAGGTACTGCCAGAGGGTCGGAAAGCGTGAGATTTGCGGCGCCCAGGCGGCCGACAGCACCATGAAGGCGACTGTTGCCCACCTCCCCGTACGGACGAGCTGCTCATCCGACATCCCTGGCCTCGCCCGGGCGGCAAAGTCGAATGTAAAAAGGGTCGAGGCCGAGTTGTAGATCGACTCGAGGCTGGAGAGGATGGCCGCCGCGAGGGCGGCGAGGATGAGGCCGCGGAAGCCGACGGGCAGCAGATCGAACGCCAGGGTTGGAAACACCAGGTCGGGCCGCTCGAGCCTCGGGTAGAGGGCAGTTGCCATGACGCCGGGGAGGATCAGAATAAAGAGGTTCGGGAGCTTGAGGGCGCCGGCGAAGATCGCGCCCCAGCGGCCGTGGTCGAGGGAACGGGCACCTAGGGCTCGCTGGATCATGAACTGGTTCGTGCACCAGAAGTAGAGGCCGACGACCAACACTCCGGTCACCAGGCCCGGCCACGGCATCACTGGGTCATTCGCCGGCAACCCGAGGTGCAGCGCGTTGGGTGGTGCCGCCGTCCGTACCGCCTCCCAGGAGGGAATTCTCGCTAGGGTCATGGCACCGATAACGGTGCCGCCGACGATGATGAGTGCCGCCTGCAGGGTGTCGTTGATCACCACCGCCTCGAGCCCGCCAACCAAAATGTAGAGCCCCGCCACGAGCGCGGCCGCCGCGACGATGACCCAAAGCGGTACGCCGGGGAAGAGCACGGTCATGACCGTCGCTCCGGCATAGAGGGCGGCCGCGGCATCGATGAATATGTTGGCCACGAGCAGGAAGGCCGAGAACAACACCCTCGACCAACCGTCGAAACGCCTCTCGAGGTACTCCGGGGCAGTGACGACCCGGTTCCTCAGGAAGAGGGGGAGCATGAAAACGGCGAAGACAACCAGAATCAAAGCCGGCATCCACTCGTAGTTGTAGGCGCCGATGCCGTAGTGATACGCACTCCCCGGGAGCGCGACAAAGGTGCTGCCGCTCATGTTGGAGACGTAGAACGAGAGCCCGATCAGCGGCCAGGTCAGACGCCGTCCGCCGAGGAAGTATCCCTCGGAGCCCTTGTCCCGGATGCGCCTCGACACCGCCCATCCAAAGAAGACCCGCACTCCGAGCACGTAGGCGACGAGGACTGCGAGGTCGATCTTCGAAATGCAGAACTCGGTCATGCCTCTGTTCCCGGGAATTCGGTGTTCTTCAGATTGGCCGTCAGGCTAGCATGGTGCCGGCGACCCTCCGGCCGCCGAGTTCGAGGCCTGCATTCACGGCCGTCTCGGAACACACGACCGTGTTGCTCCGATACCCTTACAATTGTCCAAGCGCTTGGAGACTGCGAGCAAAGGAGCCCATGGCGATCAACACAGCAACCGTTCAGGAGTTCATCGAGGCCAATCGGGCACCGGTATACATGCTTCTCCACACCTACTTCAGCCGTAACCAACCATTTTTGCTGCGATCGGACCTCATCGATGGCTTCACCGACTTCTGTGCCACCGGGCACGGTCGGGTGCTTGTAGGCAGCGTTCTCGGAGACGCGATCGAGCTCACCCAGGAGGCGGCTATCCAGGTCCCCTGGGTCTATCTGGCCATCCGCCCGGATGTCGGGCGATGGACATTCTTCCGGATCCACGCCGAAACGCTTCAGCTCGAGTGGATTTCCGTGGCGCGGTATCTGTCATTCAAAGAGTCTCTGATCGAACGCGGCGGGTCCACGACTGGATGGCCGGTGGAGATCGACTTCGGGCCTTTCAGCCGCGATTTTCCGCGGCTGCGTGAGGACCACTCGATCGGGCGCGGGCTCGAGTTTCTCAACCGCCAGCTCTCCGGGCAACTCCTCTCGCAGGCGGAGATAGGCTTGAAACGTCTGGTCTCGTTCCTGTCCCTCCACACCATCAACGACCGGCAGCTCATGCTCAATCCGCAACTCGACGATCCCGAGGCTGTGCGTCGGGCGTTGCGGGAGGCCCGTGATTATCTCAAAAGGCAGAATCCCGAAGCGCAGTGGCCAGATGTCGAGCCGGGTCTGCTCGGTCTCGGATTCGAGCCGGGTTGGGGGCGTACTGTGACCCGGATCCAGGAAACTCTCCAGCTCCTACAGGACCTTCTCGAAGCTCCGGGCCCCCGCCTGCTGGAAAATTTTCTCGCGCGAATCCCAATGATCTTCAACGTCGCCATCATGTCGCCGCACGGTTACTTCGCACAGTCCAACGTGATGGGCCTGCCGGATACCGGCGGCCAGGTTGTCTACATTCTCGACCAGGTGAGAGCTCTCGAGCACGAGATGAGGCGGCGCTTGCACGCACAGGGCGTCGACTACGAGCCGCAGATTCTGGTCGTTACACGGTTGATCCCCGAGGCCGGCCAGACGACCTGCGATCAGCGGCTGGAACCGATTTCCGGCACCGCGAACGCGCGCATTCTCCGTGTGCCATTCAGGAGCACGAGCGGAGAAATCATTCCACAGTGGATCTCGCGCTTCGAGATCTGGCCGTACCTCGAGAGTTTCGCCCTCGAAGCACAACGTGAGATCGTTGCCGAGCTCACCACCAAACCCGATCTGGTGATCGGCAATTACTCGGACGGCAACCTCGTCGCCAGCATTGTCGGCGAGCGACTCGGGGTCACCAAGTGCACCATTGCACACGCTCTCGAGAAGACGAAGTACCTCCTGTCCGATCTCTACTGGCTCGATAACGAGGGGCACTACCATTTTTCCTGTCAGTTCACAGCTGACCTGATCGCCATGAATGCCGCCGATTTCATCATCACCAGCACCTATCAGGAGATCGCCGGCACCTCGGAAAGCGTTGGACAGTACGAGAGCTATCGTTCCTTCACGTTGCCCGGTCTGTATCGGGTCGTCGATGGAATCGATGTCTTCGACCCGCGCTTCAACATCGTTTCACCGGGAGCCGATCCCGACATCTACTTCCCATACACCGAGACCGATCGCCGCCTCCACGGTCTCCGTCCCGAACTCGAGTCCCGACTGTTGGAAGATGGTCTCCCCGGCTCCCGCGGCCAGCTCGAGAATCCTGACAAACCGGTTTTGTTCTCGATGGCGCGACTCGATCGGATCAAGAACCTCACCGGTCTGGCGAAGTGGTTCGGCGAAAGCGATCGCCTCCGCCAACAGGCCAATCTGTTTCTTGTAGCGGGCTTCGTGGACCCGGAAGAGTCACGAGATACCGAGGAAACGGCGGAAATCCACCGCATGCACGAGCTGATGGATGAGTACGAGCTCGACGGCCAGATGCGCTGGGTGCACCACGTCGACAGGGTCACGGGTGGTGAGCTCTATCGGTTTGTCGCCGATCGTCGGGGAGCATTCGTACAACCTGCGGTCTTCGAGGCCTTTGG
>JAJDNM010000067.1 GCA_022340665.1 Acidobacteriota bacterium
GAAGGCCACCGATGTGCCTGTGAAGAACATGTGGTAGGTGCCGTCGACCACAATCACGGCTTCGGGCCAACGGTAGAGGCCCGGCCATTCGTCCGCTTCGGCCCCCGGAATCACCGGGTTGCCCTCGTAGGGGACCCACTCTGTCTGCGCAGTCGCGGTCCCCGCCCACATCAGTACGGTCATTCCCAGCGCCACCAGACGTCTCAGAATCATAAGGCCCCCCAGTTCTCGGACGCGATCAAGACACCGTACCGTTGCACGCATCTCATGGAAGCGGTTCTGAAAATTTTCGTTGTCTCGAGACTCCCTCTTCAACCTCGATTCAATTCGGGATTTTGTCAAGGGTACGCATGGCATTGGTGCATTCGCATTGCATTGGCATTGGTGCCACGTTCACCATTGCACTGTTGTCGTCTTGAGGTCCCCATGCGTTCCACGTGCAATTCGACGCATTCTTCACACTGTCGCCGGGAAAAACCAACGACTGTAAATCGCGGACTCCTTCCGTTCTTGCGCGCTGCAGATTGACCACCTATCCTTGCTTGTGAGTAATCTCCAATGGTCCTGGAAGCCGGTCATCGCATCGGCCCGTACGAGGTCGTCGCCCCCGTGGGTGCCGGAGGTATGGGCGAGGTCTACCGCGCTCGCGACACCCGGCTCGATCGAGAGATCGCAGTCAAGGTGCTGCCGGAGGCCGCCGGCGCCGACAAGGTTGCTCGGGAACGCCTTGTGCGTGAGGCGAGAACCGCATCCAAGCTCAACCATCCGCACATCTGCACGATTCACGACGTGGGCGAGGATGACGGACGCATCTACTTCGCCATGGAGCTGGTGTCCGGGCGGACGCTGGCAGATCTGATGACCAGAGGCCCGTTGCCGCTCGAAGAGGTCCTGCTCTACGGTAGCCAGGTGGCCGACGCCCTCGCCCACGCGCACGCCCACGGTATCGTCCACCGGGATCTCAAAAGCGCCAACATCGTCATCACGCCCGAGGGCCGAGCCAAGGTGCTCGACTTCGGCCTCGCGAAGCGCCTCCCGGGCGAGATAGAGGCGGAGGCCACCACGCTCACCGACGACGCGCTGACCGCCGCCGGCGCCGTCGCAGGCACGCCAGCGTACATGGCGCCGGAGCAGCTCCAGGGGAAGCACGCCGATGCCCGCAGCGACATCTGGTCGCTCGGGATCGTGTTGTACGAGTTGGCGGCCGGGAAGCGGCCGTTCTCGGGGCAGACCGGTTACCAGCTGAGCGCCGCGATTCTCAACGACCCGCCGCCACCCCTGCCACCCTCGGTTCCGGGGGCGCTTGGAGCCGTGATCGAACGCTGTCTCGCCAAGGATCCGGGACGCCGGTACCAGGGGGTGGCCGAGCTCCGGGCGGCGTTGGAGGCCATCCGCGAGGGGCAGTCGCCGAGTTTCGGTGCTTGGCGCTACCGCCTTTCGCGGAACCGACGGCTGGCGGGGGGCGTGGTCGCCGCCGGCATCTTGGTTGCGACGCTCGTCACCTTCATGGTGCTCAGGGAGAGCCGCCTGCAAACGGCGGTGGGCGCAGCCGGGGTGCGCTCGCTGGCGGTGCTGCCGCTGGAAAACCTCTCCGGCGATCCCGAGCAGGACTATCTCGCAGCCGGCATCCAGGAGTCTCTGATCACCGACCTCGCCAAGCTCAGTGGTCTGACTAGGGTCATCGCCCGCCCTTCAGTCATGCGGTTTCGAAACAGTGGCCTGCCTCTGTCGCAGATCGCGAAGGAGCTCGGGGTGGACGCCCTGGTGACTGGGTCCGTCCTCCGCGCGGGAGACCGCATCCAGGTGACGGCCCACCTGATCCAGGCTTCGACCGAAAACCAGCTCTGGGCCGACCGCTATGAGCGCCAGTTCCGGGACGTTTTGTCGCTCGGCAACGAAGTTGTCGCCGCCATCACTGAGGCCATCCAGCTGCAGCTGACGCCGCAGGAACAGAGGATAATCGGTACACCGCGCCCGGTCGATCCCGAGGCGTACGAGGCCTACGCCAAAGGCATGCACCTTCTCTACACAAAGAAGGAGGAGAACTTCGCCAAGGGCCTGGCCCTGCTCGAGCAGGCCATCGATGAGGACCCGACTAATCCCCTGCCGTGGGCGGGCCTGGCGCTGGCATACCCCATCATCTACCACGGGCCCGGAGGCAACATCCCGCCGTCGGAGGGCTTCCCGCGCGCACGCGACGCCGCCCTGGAGGCGTTGCGGCTGGACGAGAGCTCGGCTCGCGCCCATCTCGCGCTGGCGGCGATCAAGATGTACCACGACTGGGACTGGGAAGGCGCCGAACGCGAGTTTCAACGCGCGATCGAGCTCAACCCCAACCTCGTCGAGGCCCACGGCCACTACGCCTGGTTCCTCCACCTCTTCGATCGCAACGAGGAGGCCAGGGTGGAGGCCAGGACGGCCCAGCAGCTCGACCCGTTGGCACCCTTTTGGACGTCGATGGTGGCCTGGCTCCACCTCAACCTCGACGAGCTCGAGATGGCGAAACTGGAGGCCGAAAAAGCGCTCGAGATGGACCCGGACCAGCCCGACGCGCTGTTCGTTTTAGCAATGGTGCATGCGGCGCAGGGCGCCGTCGACGAGTCCATAACCGTCGGCCGCAGGCTTGCCGCCATCAACCCCGACTGGCGATTCGGCCTCGCATGGGCGTACGCGATCGCCGGGCGCCGACAGGAAGCGCTCGAGATGGCGGCCGACATGGAGCGCGAGAATTATCCGAAATTCGGCCTCTTCATCTACCACGTTCACGTCCTGCTCGGAAACCAAGACGAGGCGCTGCGTGCAATGGAAGCGGCATTCGAGTACCGGCATATATTTATCCCATGGTCCATTCGGGAATTCCCTTGGAAAGACGATCCTCGGTGGCAGGAGATGAAGAGCCGCCTCCACTTCCCGGAAGGCTGATTCCAACCACACGGGTGCCGCATACCGAATTGATGAATTGAACCGTGGGTTCCGTGTGCAAGGATTCGCCGTTGATGCCCTCAGGTCCCTCCATCCACCGGTGTCAAACCACGATCCCCGGGGCTGCATTGTCTTGCGGTGGTGCGCTACTTGCGGCGGACCCGTTTCCTGGCCTTCTTGACGACCGCTAAGATTTCTCCGAGTCGAAACGGCTTGGTGATGAAATCATAGGCACCCTTGACGAGGGCTTCCCGAGCGCTCTCCAGGGTCCCGTAGCCAGTAATGACGATGACCTCCGAAGCGGGGCACTTCTCTTTGACACGCTCGAGGAAGCCCATGCCGTCGACCCCTTCCATCTTGAGGTCGGTGATGAAGATGTCGAAGCATGTCTGCTCGAGACGGGCCAATGCACTGGCGCTGTCGGTGAACACCTCGACGACGTAGCCGTCGTCTTCAAGCTCCGGTTTCAAACGATCTCCTACGATGGGCTCGTCGTCCAGGACGCAAACGGTTGTCTCTCTCATCTTGAGAACCTCTCTGCCATCTATTCTGGCACGTCCGGCCTGTGGTCGGCCAAGTTGTGAAACCGCTCCGTGAAGTATGCGACATCCTGGTCGCTTTTCAGAAGCACGTCCAGCTGGCGCGTGAACGCGACCAGTCGTCCCATCAGGTGGAGGCCTTCGATGAACTGAGCCTCGGTCAGGTCGATTGCACGTGCAACCACCAGGTCCCCGTTGACAGTCACCTTGAAGCCGGCACGTTCGAGAATTTCCTCCAACATTCGCGCTCGTCGCGATCGACGGATGATGTCGGTGACGCCTCCAACGAAACGAAAAGAGATGAAGTTGCGCTCAGGTCGGGGTCCGGCGCCCGCCTCGATGACGGTGAGGTGATAGCCCAGCGGCAGACTGAGATTGACGTAGTCGCGGGCAAGGATCGCCAGGTTGACGCCGGGCAGCGTGTCACCCAGCACGTCGGTGCTGCGGGTGCGTGTCACACTCGACATGAGGCCCTGGAAGTCGACCGGAACCGGGTCCATGCTCCACGCATTGGGTGAGGTCATCCCCCGCCAGATGGCGCGCATCGGGACCGATGTGATCTGGTCGGGTTCGACGTGGGTCTGAGCTTTGGCTTCGTCGGCGACCCCGCCACCGAGGTCGATCAGAATCAGGTCGAGCGGTAGAGACGCGCGGAGTCTCTTGCCTCCACGCCGCAGGAAGGCGCGTGGATCCTGTCCGATCTGGGCCAGGGCCCGAAATGCCTCCTCGTGCATCAGTCGCATGACGTCGTGAAGCGTGCGGCATCCCGCCGGATTGAAGTTGGGCGCTTCCGGATCCGTCAGTGAAAGGGGGGCGATCTTTCTCAGGATCCGGCGCAGAAGCCGGAATTCGGAGGTGATCTCGAAGGTCGGCTTTTCCAGCAGCTGGTGGTGGAGCAGCCGCTCGACCCGGCCGTCATAGATAATGTTGCGCTCGGCGTCCACCGTCACTACCTGGCCCGGCGTGAGCTGCTCGGTGGCCGAGCCGGTGCCGACGATCGTGGGAACTCTGAATTCGCGTGCAACAGTGGCCAGGTGACCGGTGGCGGTCCCGATGTCCGTCACGATGGCGGAGGCGTTCGGTACGGCCTTGGCCAGCGCGGGTGTTGCGGTGCGGGACACCAGGACCGCACCAACGGGGAACCCGCCGAGGTCGCTCTCGTCGCGCGGGATCCACACCGGACCTGCGCCGATGCCTCGGTAGGCGATGGTCCCGCTGTCGCGCATCACGACCCGGTGCGCACGTGCGATCTCTGACGCATCCGGCCGCGGCACGGTTTCGGTCGTCACCACGTTCATCGGGCGGGCCTGGAGAACCCACAGTTGTCCCGTGAGGTCGATGCTCCATTCCACGTCGAGCGGACGCTTGGCGTATCGCTCGAGGATGAGGCCCGTCTCGACGATTCGAGCGACCTCCCTTGATGATAAGCACGGCGTCTTTTGCAGGCCCGTTGGCACCTCCCGGGGAGGGCCTGGTTCCCCTGGCGCCTGCATCAAGAGCTTCTCGTGGATGTCCTGCTCGATAACCCGGTGAGGTGGCCTGCGCGACGCCCGATAGGTGTCGGCCGCCGCGTCGCCTCCGACCACTGATGTGCCCAGGCCCCAGGTTGCGCTCAGAATGGCTTCCGCCCGCTCCGGCAGGTTCGGATCGAGCGTGTACAGCACTCCTGCCACACGACTCGCCACCATCGATTGATACAGCACCGGCATCGCCATCTCCAGCGAGAACGAGTCGGTCCTCAGCCGGTACTCGAGGCTGGCCTCGTTGTAGAGGCTCGCCAGGACCTTTTTGTATGCCGACAGCAGCTCGTTCTGCCGGACGTCCAGGAACGTGTCGTGGAGACCCGCGAAGCTGAGCTCTCCGTCCTCTCCCAGAGCGCTGGAGCGGACCGAGAAGAGTGACTCCCTGGTGTCCGCGCGACTCAAGGACTCGGCCGCGCTCAACACCTCCCGGCGGACGTTTGGAGGAACCTCTGCCCCGAGAATCGACAGCCGCAGGGCTCGGGAGGCCGACTCGACCGACCGTTCGCCCGCGGCGCAGGCGGTGAGGATGGTGTTGATCGGGTCGAAAAGATCGTTGAACGCGAGATAGTCCCGAAAGCACGCGACCGCCGCCACGAACCCCGGAGCGACATTGATGCGCGGCAGAGACGTGATCCTTGCCAGGTTGGCGGCCTTGTTGCCGACCACATCCTCCAATCCCTCTTCGATTTCCGACAGGGAGTAGAGCCTCCGGCCATCGTGGCTGGAGGGTTTGCCGGCAAGGTCAGCTTCCAACCGACCGACGAGCTTCTCGATGACGGCGTACAGATCCGGATACCGGTTGTCAGTGATGAGGTTGATCGTGTAGGCGCTGCTCCGCACGAGTTCCTGCAGCTTGTCGATGCTTTCTCTCAGGTACCGCTGGTCGAAGACGAATTCGCCACCAAGCTTGCCGTCCATGTCGGCAATGATCTCCATGGCGGCGTTGTTGTTGTTGAGCACCTGCCGAAATCCCTTGAACAGGTCGGCCAGGGGCGCCTGCTTGCCCTCTCTGCGGAGGAAGAGCCTCCTCAGAGCAGCGAGAGAGCGTCGGAGTTCCACCTAGTGTGTCCCGGTCCGCCTGAAGAAGACGCCCATGACCCCGCCGACCGCCAGTGCGATCACGACGCAGAAAATCCCGTACACCAGTCCGTGTTCGAAGGCAAAATCATGAATCGCCTTGATGACGCCCGCCTCGGCAACCTGAAAATCACGCGTTGTAACGCCGATGCTGCCGTCAGTGGAAAGGCCGGTGGCAACGATCTCGTACGCACCGGGCGCAGTCGATGAGGGCAGCAGAAATTCGGCGCGGAAGCTCCTCCTCCCCCCGTTAGGCGAGCCGTAGGTGACTGCTCCGCGGCACTCGTCATACAGGTCCTCAGAGCGTTTCAGCTTCAAGAACTGCTCGAAGATCATCTCCTTGTCGAGGTTTTCCGGTCGGACCGTGAACTTGTTCTCGACGTGCTTGAGGCCGATGCCCAGACCAACAAGCTCTTCCCCCGGACGGACGTCATCGGACGTCAACAGTAAATACAGATGTGGGGCATGCCCGAGCTCGACGCGTTCGACGTTCATCCACAGAGGCCCGACCTTGCCTTTGAGGTGGAAATCGCCCGCTTCCTCCGGACCGAAGACCTCCACCGCAACGTCGACCGATTCGCCGGCCGAGCCGGACAGCGTGACGGTACGGCCGGCGAAGAAGGCGCCGATGCGAAGCTCCTGTGGCGCGATCTCGAACTCGAGGGGTTCCGGACCTGCCGAAACTGAAGCGGGAAGAGCGACCAGCACGAAGCTGACAAGGAGCCGTGTCGCTGTTCTGCTGGTCATGGCTCAGTCTCCTCCGTAGGGGCTCAGCAGCACGTGAGGATGGAGCAGGAGGCCAACAAGCATCTTGAGCATTACCAGCAGCACAAGGGAGGCAAGGAATATCTTCAGCTGGTCGGCTTTGAGCCGTTTGCTGAGCCTGGCGCCAATCTGAGCTCCAACGGTCGAGCCCAACAGAAGCAACAGGGCCAGGACAAAATCAACCGTTCGATTGCTGTGCGCCTGCATGACCGTCACGGTGGCGCAGGTGAAGAGGATCTGGAACAGGCTCGTGCCGACGACGACATGCATCGGCATCCGCAGGAGATAGACCATCACAGGTACCATAATGAACCCGCCACCGACGCCCATGATCGCTGCCAGGACTCCGACAAATGCCCCGAGAAAGAGGGGAACGAGAGGTGAAAGGACAATACCCGAACGCTCGAAGGTCGTCTTGAACGGGAGAGTGCGGACCAGCCGCGCGTAGACGCTCCCCTTGGACCCGGACGGAGCCGCACTCTCTTTCCCGGCCGACCTCAGTCCCTGGAGGCTCTCGAGAAACATGTAACTGCCGACCGTACCGAGCATCACGACGTAGGTGATCTGGATCAGGAAGTCGGCGTGCCCGAGCTGCCGAAGGACCTTGATGATCTGCACGCCGCCGAATCCGCCGACAACGCCGCCGATCAGGAGATACAGGCCCATTCTGAAGTCGACATTGCCGAGACGATAGTGTGCGAGAGTTCCGGAAGCTGATGCCGCAACGATTTGGTTGGAGTCCGAAGCCGCAGCCACCGTCGGCGGAATACCGATCATGATCAGCAGAGGAGTCATGAGGAAACCTCCGCCCACCCCGAACAGACCCGACAGCAAACCGACGACAAACCCCAGTCCGACGATTACGGGCAGGAGCACACTGTGCTGAGCTATCGGCAGGTAGATGTGCCAAGACATGAGCAGCCCTTTCCTTGAGATATTTCGATCCAGATCGCGGCCCGTGCGCTCGATCCGCACGACTCGTGGCCCAAGCGGGCCTCGTCCCCGCGAGCCCCTCCGTCCGCCGACCGCGGACGGGCCGCGTTACCGGAAGCCATCGACGACAGAAGGCCGGTTGTCGGGCTCATGCCTCTGGTCCGGGGTCGATTTCCCCGACGGCCGGAAGAACGATGGTGAACGTGGTCCCTTCGCCGGTCCGGCTTTTGACCGAGATCCGGCCACCGTGCTTTTTGATGATGCCGAAGCTCACCGACAGCCCGAGCCCGGTTCCCTTGCCGACCTCCTTGGTTGTGAAGAATGGGTCGAAGATACGCGACAGATCTTCTTCCGGAATGCCGATGCCGGTATCTTCGAACTCGATGAGGATCCGATCCTCGGTCTCCCTTCGGCCGCGCACGGTCAGGTCTCCCCCATCCTCCATCGCGTGCACCGCGTTGGTGATCAGGTTCAAGAACACTTGCTGGAGCCCCTGCCGACTGCCGACGATATGGGGGAGGTCGTCCGCGATCTCGTCGTGAAGAGAAACCCGGGAAAGTGCCAGGTGATTTTCGGAGATCTGGAGCGACTCCCGCAACAGCGCAGCGATATCAAGCTCCTCGTGACCCACCGAATGAGCACGCGAAAACTCGAGCAGATTCTTGACGATTTCGCTCGCCCTCAGAGCCTGATCGAGGACATCGCGCATCATTGCCGCACAGTGGTCCGTCGTCAACCCCTGCCGGCGATTGACGACGTCGGCGGTCAGGACGATGTTGTTGATCGGATTGTTGAGCTCGTGCGCCACGCCGGAGACGAGCGTACCGAGGGACGCGATCTTTCGCGAGTGGATGATCTGCTCCTCTCGCGCCTCGAGCTCTTGCGCCATGCGGTTGAAGGCTTCGACCAGGTAGTCAACCCTGGTCTTCGACGTGCCGTAGGGGATCGGGCTGTAGTCGCCACGCGCCACCTTTTCTGTGGCCTCCTGGATCATCGCCAGGGGTCGAACGACCTTGAGAATCGTCATTCGCGCCAACGCCATGAAGAGGAGGATCATCGCCCCCATGGTGATGACCGGCCAGCGCAGCGCGTTGCTCGCCGCCACCGCGACCTGCCGCCGTTGACTCCGCATCAGCTGCTCGGTTTCCTCGACGATTTGTTGGCCGGTGTTGCGGAGATCTTTCAGCGTCCGGTCGTCAAGCTTCGTCGCGGGATTGAACCGCAATAGCTCTGCCAGAGAACTGTAATCGTCCAAACCCTTTCGAATCGTCTCGATCTGTTCCGCCGCGACCGCATCCCTTATCTGGTCGGGGGCTTCCGAGACCAGCGTCTTGGCCCGTTGCAGGTGTGCGTGGATCGAGTCGACGCTGTCGCTGTCGTGATAGAGGAGGAAGTTCTTCTCGTACCGTCTGATCTCGAGCACGTTTTCGTACAGCTCTTCGATCATCTCGAGGTCGAGCAGGTGATGGTTGAAGTTGGTGATCTCGAAATAGACAACGGTGATGTTGACGATGAAAATGAAAATTCCGAGGAAGATGAACAGATTGAAACGGCTCTGAAGAGTCATACGCCCCCCCCACCAATGTGGAGGTCGTACGCACGCTGCTCCATTCGACAATCAGAGGCGGATCCCACGGACGCGCATGTCAGCGTCGACACGTCCGCACCCTCGCTCCAACGGATGAAGCTCGACGCCAGCCGGCGCGCATGCGGTCGCCAAGGAATACCCGCCCTGGATCGCTTCTTCGCATCTCCATTCCCGCCTCACACAGCGCTCCGATCAGCATGATCTGCGACTCGACGCACCCCGCCGCTTCAAGCGAGGATAGCACGGTGCAGGAGTCAAACCCCAAGCGGTTCGAACTTGAGACTCGGGACAACTCGCATGGTCAATTCATGAGCCCAGGCAGTACCATGCACATGCCCTTTCGTGGGTGCCGTGGTGATCCAATGCACGGCGAATGCACCTGTGAATGTGTCAATTCGACGAGCGCCACCGTATGCTTCAGTCAACCGAATCCGAGACTGTCGGATAGACACGAGCCCTAGCAAGGAGGTCAGGATGGCACCGCTCCGAAAACACGACATGCTCGCAAGAGCAGCGACGACAGATGAAATCAAAATGGTGTGGGAAGATCGCTGGCACGGAATCGTCGTCTCCCTGAATACCGTCTACTCACCTTCGGATGTCGAGGGCATCTGTCTCGTCGACCAGCTCGATGATCTGGTCGGGTTGGTGACGTATCACGTAGATGGGCCGGCAGGCCAGATCGTGACCCTCGATACAATCGTCCGTGGCCGCGGGTTTGGCCGACGGCTTCTCGAGGTCGCAGAGAACAAATTCCACACCCTCGGCCTCGGCCGAGCCTGGGCGTTGATGACCAACGACAATCTGCGCGCGGCTGGGCTGTATCTCTCGAGGGGCTATCGATTGGTACGGGTACACCTGGATGCGGTCGACCGGGTGCGCGAGCACAAGCCCAAACTGCCCGATAAGGGATACGAAGGCATTCCCATCCGTGATTTGTGGGAGTTCGAGAAGCTGGGGCCTCTCGGGATACCAGCTCCCTGAGATCCGTCGGTGCGACCTGTTGCAGGTTCGAGGAGTTGACAACCGTCGATTGACTTCATAGAATCCCAAGATTAATGCATATTTATGCATGAATTTTGGGATGACATCGTGAACAAGCAAGCTCGACTCGACACCATCATCGACATCCTCAGTAGCCACCCGGTGGACGGCCAACAGAAGTTGCAGACATTGCTCGAAGGCCGCGGATTTGCGGTCTCGCAGTCGAGCCTTTCAAGGGATCTGAAGCAGCTCGGTGTGCAACGCCAGCGAACCACCGACGGGCTCTTTGCCTACGTCGTGCCGGTGGACAAGCCACCAGCTACATCGGAGGAGGCATTTCGACTGAGGTTCCGCACCTCGGTCACAGGAGTTCGCCGGGTGGAGTTCCTGGTCCTGATTTTCACACCGCCGGGCGAGGCCCAGCTGGTCGGGCGATTGCTGGACTCGGCTTCCCTCCCCGGTCTGGCGGGTACCCTCGCCGGAGATGACACGGTCATTTGCGTCGCCGCAAGCGCTTCCGAGGCTCGAAGCCTCGAGTCCCGCTTCACGAAGATGCTCGGCTGAGTTTCCAGCCACGGGATCCGCCATTTCGACCAACCCCGGCCCTGCGGTACGCATATCAGGTGGTCCGGCCATCACCATGTCGCCGCCCGGCCTTCTCGTTTGAAACAGAGGAGCTTTCATGAGCCCGTACAGCCATAACCTCAGCGTCGTCAAATCCGGCACCGGCACGCAACCCAGTCACAGCCTGCTCTCGGCGTTGGCCGCCGACCATTCGGTCCATCCCGAGCGGCTCAACGCGACCCTTGCCAGAATCGGCGAGGTGCTCGAAATCGTCAACGGCGGCGAGGCCTCGACTGCAGAGCTTTTCCACCGGTGCCGGGAGGCTGCCGGTCACGAACACGGCCTCAACCAACCCATGTCTCCGGAGTCCGCGCTCACCGTTGGAGCGGTGTTGACGACCGGACTCGATTCAGGCCAGCTCGAGTACCTCACCGAGCTGCTCTGGCAGAGCGAGCTCTCCACGGACGAGGTGATCGATCTGCACAAGCGCTTCAAGATCCCGGTCTCCCACCTCGAGGACGATTTGCTGCCGGTGAAGGGCGACGGTGCGCTGATCACCGACTCGAAAGGCGCGGTCTACATCGACCTCGATTCCAACTACAGCGCCACCAACCTCGGCAACGCGAACTCCGAGATCGCGCTCGGTCTGTACAACCAGGCGAGCCTGCTCGTGTCCCAGAAGGAGGACCGCATCCAGGTGGCGAGGGCCCGCTTCCTCAAAGAGTTCCAGGGCATGCTGCCCGCCGGTCTCGAATGCTTCTACTGGCAGAACTCCGGCGGCGAAGCGGTCGACAAATCGCTCAAGATCGCCAAGGCCTTCACCGGCAACACCGGCGTGATCGCCTTCGAAGGGGGATTTCACGGTCGAACCCACGGCGCGGTGGCGGTGACCCACAACCCGGCGTACCGCGTACCGTTCGGTCTCGATGACGTGCCGTGGGTGCATTTCGCTGCATTCGGCGACCTCGAGGCGGTCGAATCGATCCTCGCCTCTGGAGCGGCAAAGACCGTCATTCTGGAGCTGGTTCAGGGCGAAGAAGCTGGCATCCGGCCGGCCGGAGAGGCCTTCGCGCAGGGCCTCCGCAGCCTCTGCGATCAGCACGGGGCGTTGCTCATCGCCGACGAGGTCCAGACCGGATTCGGTCGCGTTGCTGACGGCCCGGACACCTGGTTCGCATCTCAACGCTTCGGTATCACGCCGGACATCATCGCCATCGGCAAGTCCTTCGGCGGCGGTTACCCGGTGACCGCGGTGGTCACGACCCAGGAAGTTTCCGCGGCCATGAAGGGCGGCTACGACGGCTCGACCTTCGGCGGCAATCCGATGGCCATGACCGCGGCTCTCATCGCCACACGCCAGATGAAATCGCTCGACCTCCCGGCGTGCTCCCATGCGCGGGGTCTGCAGATCGAGGCAGCATTGAACGCGCTCGGCTCGCCACGAGTCAAGGGATGGCGAGTGCTCGGCCTGATGGTGGGCATCGATCTCGAGAGTCCGGAGGCCGTGAGCACGGTGCAGAAGGCGATGATCGAGCGGGGCGTGCACTCCTCTCTCTCGACCGGCGCCACCATGCGGTGGATGCCACCGCTCGTGATCACCGAGGATCAGGTCGACAAGGTCATGCACGCTTTCGCCTGCGCCGTCGAAGAGATCTAGGCTCGAATCCCGGTCCACGGACTCGCCACGCGGAAGGAACAATTGTGAAAATCGTTCTCGCATACTCGGGAGGACTCGACACGTCGGTCATCCTGCACTGGCTCAAACAGACCTACAACGCCGAGGTCATCGCCTACACCGCGAACGTCGGGCAACTCGGTGAGAACATGGGCAAGATCCGTGAGGCGGCACTGGAAACCGGGGCGGCCGAGGCCATCGTCGAGGACCTCCAGGAGGAGTTCGTGCGCGATTGCGTCTTTCCCGCGCTGCGCGCGAATGGGGTCTACGAATGGTACTACCTGATGGGCACGGCCCTCGCCCGGCCAGTGATCGCCCGCGGGCTGGTGAACGCCGCCAGCCGATTCGGAGCCGACACCATTGCACACGGTGCCACCGGAAAGGGCAACGACCAGGTGAGGTTCGAGCTCTCCGCCTACGCCCTCAAACCCGAGATCAAGATCGTCGCTCCCTGGAGAGAGTGGGACCTCAACGGGCGGAGCGATCTGTTGGCATACGCCAAAGAGAACGGCGTTCCAATCCCTGCAGCGCCGAAGCCCGCATACTCGATGGACGCGAACCTGTTGCACGTCTCCTACGAGGGCGGCGTGCTCGAGGACCCATGGTCCAAGCCGCCCGAGGGTATGTTCCGCATGACCAACGACCCGGTGGCCACACCGGGTACCCCGGAGACCGTCACCGTCACGTTTTCGAACGGGAACCCGGTAGCGGTAGACGGTCGCGAGCTCGATCCCGTGTCGCTGTTGGACAACCTCAATCGAATTGGCGGCAGGAACGGCGTCGGCCGCATCGATATCGTGGAAAACCGGTTTCTCGGAATGAAGAGCCGCGGTGTTTACGAGACACCGGGCGGGACCATTCTCCATCACGCCCACCGGGCAGTGGAATCCATCACTCTCGATCGCGAGGTGCAGCACCTCCGCGACGAGCTGGTGCCCCGCTATGCCGAGATGGTCTACAACGGTCTCTGGTTCAGCCCCGAGCGGGAGGCCCTGCAATCGTTCATGGACGCGGTCCAGGAGCGAGTCAACGGCGAGGCGCGGCTCACGCTCTTCAAGGGCAACGTTTCAGTTGAAGGCCGTAGATCGTCATCCCACACGCTCTACGACGAAGCAGTGGCCACTTTCGAGGCCGACGAGGTATTCGACCAGGCAGACGCCGCCGGTTTCATCCGGCTCAATGCCCTGCGACTTCGGACCCTCGGCAGCCGACGGATCGGGGAGGGGGAATGAGCCAATCGGCACCTCCCCGTGGGGTGCCAGATATCACATTCGAAGCCACCACCGAGAAGCTGCGGGGCGAGGAGGTGGTAACCTCCGAACTTGGCGGCAATATGACCCCGGGATTCACAGAGGCCCGGTTCTACTGTGATCCAGGTTCACAAAGAAGATTTCAGGAAGAAAAAGATGCCAAAGAATTTTGCGCCGAAGATCATAACGTTGATATTCTTCCTTTTGTTCGTCTCCTCCAACACAATCCAGGCTGCTGGAGTGACAGAATTCAATCTGATCCTCCATCCGAAGATGAACTCTAAAACTGCCTTTTCTGGAAGACTGTATTTATTGCTGGAACGAGATCCATACGTTTTGCCGATGGATCGTTCAAGACCGTCAAACACGTCTCCGTGGTTTTCGAAAAATATACAATCCTGGAAATCAAACACGAGTCTGAAGATCGATAGTGGACTTTTGGGATATCCGTACTCACTGGAGAACTTGCCGGAAGGACCGTATCTGGCGCAGGCAGTGTTCGACATCAATGAACATGAACCCGGCTTTTCAAACCAAGAGGGAAACCTTTTCTCCAGACCGATAGCCATATATGTAAATAACGAAGAAAACTGCGTATTCAACTTCACCCTCGACCAGACAACCCAAGATCGACCTCTGAAGGAAACTCCATTCCTCTTATCCATGATTTTGAAAAGTAGAATTCTGACCGTATTCAATGGTTATCCCACCTACCTCAAGGCCGCCGTCCACCTGCCGGCGGGTTATTATTCGGATGCGCGCGACGATTACCCGATCATCTTTCTCCTGCCTGGTTTTGGTACCACCTACGACAAAGCATTCGACGATAATTTCCAAAGGAAAAGATATGGAATATCGAGCCACGGGAAGGATATAGTCTTCGTATTTCTGGATCAGACGTGTCGGTTGGGCAACCATGTCTGGACAGATTCCGAAAACAATGGTCCCTGGGGCAGGGCTTTCATCGAAGAGCTCATTCCTCACATCGGCAAAATTTACCGGGTCAGCAGGGATCCCGAAAAGCGTTTTCTGCTTGGACAGTCTTCAGGCGCATGGGCCGGGCTGTGGCTGCAAATCAATTACCCCAATGAATTCGGCGGAGTCTGGGCGCTTTCTCCTGACCCCATTGATTTCACTTCGTTCTTGGGGGTCAATATCTATTCAGAGAAGAGCAATCTATATCAACCATCGAATCCCAGAGAAATCCAACGAAATATACAACTTTCAAAGATCGATCAATTATTCGAATCCGGCTGGGCTCTGAGCACATTTGAAGCTGTTTTCAGTCCAAGAAATGAAAACGGTGAACCGCAGAAATTGTGGAATCGAACAACTGGTGAAATAGATGCAGAGGTTGCCAGATTCTGGGCGAAGTATGACATCCATAGAATCATCAAGAAAAGCTGGACACAATTGTTGCCGACTATCAAGGATAAAATTCATATTTATGTTGCAGATGACGATCCATTTGGCCTCGATGTACCAGTTCAAATGCTTCAAGAAACAATCAAAAATAGAGACCTTGATGGAATTGAAGCTACAGTTTTACCAAGGGGAGGGCATGATCTCTGGTCGGATGAAATAAGGGAAGAGATTTACGCCGTAATCGATTCCAAAATTGAAGAATGAGAATGGAATAACTACGCTGCGCATGAACACCGCGTTCACATTGAATGGCTGTCACGTTCGCAAGTGCGCCGATGTCGCATAGAGGTGGAATTTTGGATTCGACCATCGAACCCGGAAGTCACAGGGAGAAAGGGAATGAATCGAAACCGGCCTTCCAAGATTGGTTTGCTTGTGGTCATCGCGGTTGCATGGCCGTGGTCTTCTGAGGTCATCGCCGGCGACTGCCCTTCAGACATGGTCGCAGTCGAAGCTTTTTGCATTGATCTCTATGAGGCGCCGAATACCAACGCCGGGTCACCGTTGGTGATGTACACCTTTGACGAAGCCGAGGTGTGGTGCCAGGCGCGAGGGCGCAGGTTGTGCTATGACGACGAGTGGACTAGAGCGTGCGAGGGCCCCTCCGGGCTGTCCTACCCGTACGGCAACAATCACGTACCGGGTCTGTGCAATGACGACGAGGCCTGGTTGGCGTACAACCAAACGCTGCTGAATCAGTGGCCAATGGGTGTTAGCGATCCCGATGTGGACTCCTTCGCTGAGCTTCTCGCCGCGGCGCGTGCAGTTTCTGCTTCCGCCGCCTCCTCCGCCGATCACGTCGAGACGCTCTACCAGGCCGAGCCGGCAGGCTCGAATGTGGGCTGCATCAGCAGCGATGGCGTCATTGACCTCTGCGGCAATGCGGAGGAGTGGACACGTCGCCGCGACGGTGGGGCCCCCGGTTTCAGCGGCAACCTCAAGGGACGGTACTGGGCCGAGGCGAGAACCTGTCAGCAGAATGTGACGGGCCACGGTGACTCCTTCCGGTTCTACGAACTCGGCTTCCGTTGCTGCCTCGATATTGGCACCGTTTTCTCCGATGGCTTCGAGTCCGGTAACACTGATCTGTGGAGTACGACCTCTCCAGGCTGATTGGCACCCGACGCGTCAACACATGGCTAACACGGGTGTGCTGGTGTCACACAGTCGTGCCTCGTTCGCACACGTCGCTGTGCGAGCTGAGGAGATCAATCCCGAAGGTCACCGCCTGCTACCAGACGGGTCACTCCTCGGGCGGCTCCTCCAGCCGGGAGTAGTGGTGGCCAGAGGTTCCGGCCCGGCGCATGACCAGGCCGGTCACGGTTCCGTCGTTCGCCCTCCGGAACTCGATCTCGAGGCTCTGGGGTGGCAGGACGTAGAGGTCCGGCTCGCTGGTCGGCTCGAGTTTGAATGGTGGGTACTCGTTGATCTGCCCGATCGCCGAGCCGTCCTGGACGGCCACCGTGAGGACGAGATTGGGCGAAACGTCGAGCGCGTACTTACCGACGAGCTCCTCGAGCTGCCCGGGCCTGGCGTCGGCCAGTGTCCGCCGCACCAGGAATCCGGGCCAGCCGTATTCCTGCGCGATGGCGGCCATCAGCTCCTGCTGCAGATTCATTCCCCCACCCGAACTCGCCATGACAATCGCGCCCTGGCCGGTGTTCGGATAGAAGACGAGGTTGCAGATGAAGCCCGGCATGCCGCCGCTGTGTCGTGCCTGCAAGGCCGGTCCTTCTCCGGAGACGAAGATACCGAGACCCTCGTCGTCGACCTGTGGTGTCAGGAACTCGCGCGCGAGTGCCGGAGAGATCAACGTGTCACTGTCGCCATTCCACGCGCGCACCACTTCGACCACCATCAGCGCGAGGTCGGTTGGCGTGGACCACAGGCCTCCGGTGGCGCCTGGGGCGATGTCGGCCTTGTCGTCCATCGGAACCGGGACGCGGCCGGACCCGTCGTCCGAGCGCTCGAGCGAATGGCCGTAGGGGGCGGTGGCGAGCACCTCCGGTGCGAGCGGTTCGTCGAAGGTGCTGCGGGTCATTCCGAGCGGCCCGAACATCTCTCGCTGAGCCAGCTTGTGCAGGGAGAGACCGGACACATCCTCGAGGATGAGCTGCAGCACGCAGTACCCGGCGTTCGAGTAGGCGTGCCGCGAACCGGGCACAGACTCGACGGTCACGGCTGGCCAATCGCGAATTCCACCCGCGAGCAGCTCGGCCATGCCCGGCAGCGGCGCCTCGCTGCGAGGGATCCCGTACGCGAATGGCGTGAACCCGGCCTGGTGAGTGAGGACGTGAAAGAGCGTCACCGGCTGCTTTCGGGTGAACTCATTGTCGGGCACCTTCCAGGACTTGAGGACCTGGTTGACCGGTTGGTCGAGCGCGAGCTTGTCTTCGCCGACGAGAGACAGCGTCAGCAGCGCCGCCACCGGCTTGCTCACCGAGCCCGCCTGGAAGATCGTTTCGGTCGTGACCTCCTGCTCGCCACCCGCCTCGACCACACCCCAGGCTCGCGCCCACGACAACTCGCCGTCGTCGATCACGGCGAC
>JAJDNM010000068.1 GCA_022340665.1 Acidobacteriota bacterium
CGGGTGCTTGCGGCCACCAACCGGGACCTGGAGCAGGCGGTCAAGAACGGCGAGTATCGCGAGGATCTCTACTACCGCCTCAACGTTCTTCATCTGCACCTGCCTCCGCTGCGCCAGCGGATCGAGGACGTTCCCGAACTCTCACGCCACTTCGTAGAACGCACCTGCGAGACCTTTGGCACGCCGCCGAAGAGACTGACACCAGACGCCCTGCGGGTCCTGCAAGCCTACACCTGGCCGGGAAACGTACGGGAGCTGGAAAACGTAATCGAACGGACGGTCGCTCTCGAGCCGACTGAGATGATCTCGTCCGGCAGCCTTCCCGAGCACCTCCGAGGCGCGCCGGAGCGCACTGCCGTGGAACGGACCGGACTCCCGGAGGAGGGCCTCGATATTGAAGAGTACATGGACAACGTTCGCAGGTCTCTGATGCGCCAGGCGCTCGAAAGAACAGACGGACATCAGAAGAAGGCGTCGGAGCTCCTGCGAATGTCCTATCGCGCGTTCCGGTACCATGCGGAGAAGCTCGGTCTGGTGCGAGACGACTGAGCGGAAAATCTGGCGATGGAGACCCCATGTACCTCGAACCTCGAGTGAGCACCCAGCGGTTCACGAAGTTCTGGCTGGCATCGTCGCTGCTCATCATCGCAGCCTGCAGTCAATCCGGAATCGACCCGAACCCGAAAATCGACACTCCGCCGACGCCGACAGCAGTTCCGTTGCCGATCACCATCCTCCCCGACGGATTTGAAGTCGAGATGGAGCTCGCGACGAGTCCGGAGGAGACTACCACCGGTCTCATGTTTCGCCCATCTCTTCCTGCCAACCGGGGAATGCTGCTCCTCTGGCAACAAGAGCGCAGGGCGACCATCTGGATGATGAACGTCCTGGTTCCTCTGGATATCATTTTTCTCGACAATGCAGGTGAGGTGGTGGCCCTGGTCGAGGATGCTCGGCCGTGCAGCGCCGAGCCGTGCCCCCGATTTTCCCCCGAAATTCAAGCCCGAGCGGTGCTCGAAATCGCCGCCGGAGGTGTCGCCGAGCATGGCATCGAGGTCGGTTCGAAGCTTCGGTTCGAACGAGTGCCGGGATATCCAGCCCCTGCGGTGGAGTGAGTCCCCCGAGTTTCAAAGCGCGAAAGACGACACAGGTGCCACCCGTCGCATTGTTTGATTTCATCCGTATCGAACGAACCTCGCCTTCGGGGCAATCAATGCGACGAGTGGCACCGCGCACGTCGAAGCGAGACGGACTGGCCAGGTTTGCCGAAAAGCGCTGGCCGGGTCAGCCTGTCTTTTTGGGCGGAGTTTCATTTTTGGGCGTGCTTTCCGACTTCGGCGGAGGACCGTCCTCCTCCTTCGCGAGGGCGGTGGACCGTTCGCCGTTCCCTTTTCCGTAATCGGTGACGTACCAGCCGCTGCCCTTGAACTGGAGAGCGGGCACTCCGAGCAAGCGACGCACTTTGCCGCCACATTCCGGACAGGTCACAGATGCGGCGTCGGCGACCTTTCGGATTCGCTCGAACCCGTGCCCGCACACGAAACACTCGTACTCGTAAAGAGGCATATCTATGTCCGGACCTGAATGAGGATCTTGCCGCTCGACGACGGATCGATGGTCAACATCTGCAGCTCGGCAAGGGCATACAAGATACGCGCGTTCGCTCCCGCACTCGCCGGTCCGCACTCACAGAGCTCGTAAAGCGTCTTTTTGCCATCAACCATATCGAGCAGCTGCCGTTCGTCGGCCTCCAGCCGGAATTTCTCGAGATGTGCAGGCCGCGGAATCTTCTTGAGGATTGCACCTCGGCCGCCCATCCTGGCGGTGATCGTTTTGGCATCCTCGATGCGCCGACAGCCGGCAATGATCGCCCTGGCGGTGGGGATTTTGATCTTGAACACCTCGTCGTCCTTGGCCCTCCCGACCTGGAAAGTGACCCGGCCTTCACTCCAGTTGAAGAGGCTCCAGAGGATCTCCTGCACTTGCTTTCGCACCGAAGCTCCGAGCTTCTCCTGCTCGAGAAATCCCATTTTCACCAGGATCTCCCCGTGCCGAGCACCGGGCGATCCGGCCAGCTCATGATTCGAGGCCCGCAACTGCTCCTTGGTGATCTCTTTCGCACGGAGGAGGTAATCACCCAGGGATTCGCTCCGATCCGTAGAGGTTGCGAAGATGATGTCGCCATCGAGGAGGTACACGCGCTTGACGACTCCGTCGCGCTCGACCTCGAGGACTCCGGGAACTCCGTGCCGATTCACCGTCGCCAGAATCTCCGCCAGCGGCGTATTCTGGAGGTCACCGCGAAAGATGAATTCTTCGCTCGCCATCAACCCCGACCCTCTAAACAGGAATTTCGAGCCTGATCCGCATCCGCCAACCAGCAACTGGTGGCGGAAGCGCAAGGGAATCGAACCCTCCGACCGACCCGACTGAGGCCGACCCAACGGATTTGAAGTCCGCGGAAGCCACCAGGCCCCGTGCGCTTCCTCGCACAGGCAATTCTATACCACCCGCACACCTGGGAGATATTGGATGTTAGATGCTAGATACTGGATGCTAGATGTTAGATGCTGGATGCTGGATGCTGGATGCTGGATGCTCGACGCCCGATGCTCCGCCCGCCACCGTGCTGCTCCGTTTTTCATCACACGCAGGTTCATCTTCAGGGGGCGACCGACCGAAGGTCGATTGACATGCACCCCCGCCGTTTGTTACAAAGACCGTCCCTGTGGGGCCGTAGCTCAGTTGGGAGAGCGCCTGAATGGCATTCAGGAGGTCGTCGGTTCGATCCCGATCGGCTCCACCAGGCTTCGTTTTCGACCCTTGGTCGGAAACGAAGCCTGTCACGGCGTAGCCAAAGGCGAAGCCGGACAACCTCCTCCACACCAGTAGCTAGTCGAAAACTACGCCCGGGCAAGCCATTTCACTCTTGCGATCGGGATCTCACCTTCGGTTACTGGTCGCCTTCGGCGCCGGTGTCCCACCGAGATGATCGGGTTGGCCCTACGCCAACCATCCACCCCCTACGACCCCCTTTGGCTCGGGCCACAACCGATCCCTTCGGTGTGATCGATCCCGATCGGCGCCACCGGCGGCTGATCCTCGGGCTCCACCCGAACCCGGTTGTGCAGCGAAAACCCGGTGTGTCGCCACGACAGCAGCAACTCACCGGCGGCAGCGGTTCGTGGCCGTGGCCGAGGGGGTCACAGGGAGGGCGCGGCCCGACCGGAGAGGGGGGCGGCCGGCCTACGGCCACCCGCTAGCGACGCGTGAGTCACCGCGCGCGCAGCGCGCGAGTAGCTCGGTCCGTTCCTCGCTGAGCAGCCCTTCATCCTGCAGCAGCCGCAACACCTTGTGCCGGTAGAGCAGCTCCGCCGAGTGCTCATCGACGTAGGCGACCGGAAGCCACTCCCCGTCTCGCGTCCACCCGTCGCGAGAAACCAACGCGTGCACGTGCGGGTGCCAGCGTGATGCGCCGCCGCATCATATAATCGGTGCCAGGCTTTAGAACCTTAGAAAGTTACATCTTCAACCGTCACGGGTGAGAGCTGCCGAGAGGTGTTCATCGAGCTCATCGAGCTTCGCCGCGTAGTCCGGGTCTTCCTGTCGTCGGCGCGCTCCTTCCCCCGCCCAGAAGCTCACGACATCCGGGTTCTTGTTCAACACGGCGGCCAGAGCGGTCCTCTTCTGGCTCCAGCGTTCGACGCCAAGCGTTGCGACCACCTTGCGGGCATTGGCGGTAGCTCGGTCTCTCGACCTCGAAGCAAGCTGATCGTGATCGAACCCCGCGAGCTCGCAAACGCGACTGATGAACTCCTTCGCCTCCAGGCCCGGTCGCTCGAGACCCGTCGTCCGGCCCTGGAGATCGACATGGATTGCATCCGCGTTCACCCGGAGCGGTGCATCTTTCGTTCTCCCAAAAGGGTGCCACGTAGATTTCAACTCAGGAGCGTCTGGGTCGGCTCCGATTCTCATCGCCTGCAGGTAGCTCTGCCGAGCCGCCTTTTGTGTCTCGCCGAAGCACAGCAGCATGTCTTCGACGTCCACTAACGGCGATCTGAACCGCCGTTTCACCTCCCTGTGTCCCGCAAATGGGTACTCCTCCGGGTCGCCCACCAGACCCCCCTTCACGGGGTTGAGATGAACGTACAAAACGAGGCGATCCAGGTAGCTCTGATCCTCAACGTACTTCGTCTTGTATCGCCCTTGCCAAAGGCTGCCTGTTCGGCCGTGCCGCCGATTGAACCCGCGACTGAATCGGTTCTGGATCCCATGCATCCCACGCCACAGCGGAACGGAGGATGTTCGCAATACCACATGGAAATGGTTGGACATCACACACCAAGCGAAAACCGTCCAGCCGTCTCGTTTCTTGATGTCTCGAACGATCTCGACGAACTCTATCGCCTCTTCTGGATCAGCAAAGATGTGCTCTCCGCTCGAGACCCGGTTATACACGTGGTACAGACCGCCTTCGACCACGATTCTCGGCCGTCTTGCCATTGCCGAATGCCTCCGACAACAGCCTACCTCAACTTTCTAAGGTTCTAAAGCCTGGCACCATTAACACGTGGACGCGTGTCACGCCTCGGTCTTGAGGCTGTGCCCGCCGTCGACCGGGATGACCGCGCCGTTGATGTAGGCCGCCGCCCGTGAGGCGAGGAACACCGCGGCACCGGCCATGTCCGCCGGTTCGCCGATCCGGCCCAGGGGGCACGCACTTTCGAATGCCTCGCGGTGCTCCTCGAGCAGCCCCCTGGTCATCTTGCTCGGGAAAAAACCTGGCGCGATCGCGTTGACTGTAATCCGCCGTCCCCCGAGGTGAACCGCCAGCATTCGGGTCAGGTGGTGCACGGCCGCCTTGGCGGCGGCATAGGAGTAGTTGGGGACGAAAGGCACCCGCAGCCCGTCGATCGAGCCGATGTTGATGATCCTGGCAGGGTCCTCTGGGCTCGCGGCCATTTCGAGCCTGGGCACCAGGTCCCGGGTCAGGAAAAACAGCGATTTGAGGTTGAGGTCGGTGACCTTGTCGAAGCCCTTTTCCGGGAATGTCTCGAACGGTTCGCCCCAGGCGGCGCCGGCGTTGTTGACCAGGATGTTCAGCTTCTCTTCGCGCTCGCCGAGATCTCGCACCAGGCCGGCCACGCCCTCGAGGGTAGAGAGGTCGTGCGGCAGCGATATGCAACGGCCCGTGGTCGAAAGCTCGGCGGCTACCGCGTCGCAGACCTCGGCCGACCGCGAGCTGATGTAGACGGTGGCGCCCGCCTCGACGAAGCCGCGGGCGATCATCAGGCCGATACCGCGCGAGCCGCCGGTCACCAGCGCCACCTTGCCGCGAATCGAGAACAGAGTTTCCACATCGATCGGTGTGTCGTTCACGGAACTCATCTCAATGGACCTCCCGTCCCCGGCGATCATACGCGCGACCCACCGGGGTGGCGCCGGTGCATGTGCGCTCTATCGTTTCTGAAACTGATAGGCCCCGTCCCAGGATGTGGCGAAGGTCTTCGCTTTGAAGATCCAGCCGCCCCGGCCGGCGAAATCCCCGGCGCCGATGAGCAGGTCCTTGGTCCCCGGGATGATGGCCATCGTTGTTGAAGCCAACATGGAGCCGGTCTCTCGCCCCGGTATCAGCACCTGGCCTATGAGGTTGCCGAGCATGTTGAAGACCAAAACTTTCCCTCCGCCGAAATACGCGACGTAGACGTTGTCGTCGTCATCAATCATCACCGAATCGGGTCCGCCAAACCCATTGAAACGATACGGAATGATGTGTCCGTAGAGGCTCAGGGTAGTCCCTTCGGCTTCGAGAGCGAGTCGGTGGAGGCGCTGGTTGAAGGTCTCCGTGACCCAGAGAGTCTTCCCGTCCTTGCTCAGAGCGATCCCGTTTGGCGAGGCCAGGTTCTTCAGGACGGGCGTGATCGTCTTGAAGTCTGGCGACACGTGGTAGACAGCACCATCCGCGGTGTTTTCGACGCTCGTGTAGTCCTTGAAGTCCGTGAAGTAGAAGCCGCCCTTGGCGTCGAACACCATGTCGTCGGGCGTGTAGGCGCCGGGGCCGACAATGGTTTCCACGTTGGATCCGTCGGGCTGCATGGCGATGATCCGGCCCGTGGCGTCTCCCCGGTATCCCTGCTTTTCACCGAGATCGCAGAGAAACAACCTCCCATCTTTGTGGATCTTGACCGTGGCGAACCTGCTGTTTGACGGCCCATAAACGGTCGTCAACTCCTTGTACGGGGGAGCCGATTTCAGCACGCTGCCGTTGCCCACCAGGACCAGAAAGAGATTGCCGTCGCGATCGAAGATCAGGCCTTCGGGAGTCTCCGCTTCCTCGGTGACCTGGAGCCATTTTTCGGCAACAACGGTCTGTACACCGTGCGTCCCCACGAGCGGGACCAGGCTCTTCGAGTCGCCCGAATATTTCAGTTCGGTGGGCGATGCTGGTGACGCTGCAAGGCCGACCTGCCCAATTCCCATCAGGATGACAGCGATAACAAGCGTTGATATTCCGGCACAAAGGCGCATCAAAACGTCATTCATGTGGGACCGTCCTTTCACGCGGGTTCCTTCAAAGCTCATTGTCCGAGGGTGCCACACTTTGAAATGTCTCATGGTCGTGCTTGGTGAGGGAGAGAAAGCAACAATGGGTCAATGCGAAGGGTTTCGTCCCTCCCAACTCATTTCTGCGGCTGGTGAGCGCGCGAGGGAGCGCGACCCCCCTGCCAGTCGCGTAGCACGTGGCTGTAAGACGGCCGCTGCGCCGAACGGACGTCGGGTCAGCACTTCTTCCCTGAAGTGTTGAAAGAAAAGAGAACTGTAGGTGACCGCACTCTCGAATGACAACGCTCAAACAGGGGTCGACGTTACATTATGATGACCGTGACCGCGCGGCGGACCCGTCCAGGTCTGCGCACACCAGCGGTCACACGGCATGCGGCGGAGGGAGGGGGCGCGGCTGCCGACCGCACCCCCCTCCGCCGGATGTCTCAAAACGCGAGCTTGACCTTGAGCTGCAACCTTCTCGGACTCACCCAGTCCCTGGCCTCGTAGTCCTCGCCGGGGAAGAGGATCCAATCCACCCAGTACTCCGGGGCGTCCTCGTTGAGCACGTTGAGCACCTGCAGGCCGATGTCCAGATTCACATTGCTACCGAGTCCAAAGGTCTTCTGCAGGCCCAGGTCGAGGATTTTCTGGCTCGGAAAACGCAGATCCTCGCTTTTGTCTGCCGTGAGCGTGATCGCCCGGCCGGTCACTGGCCCGTTGATAAACGCAAGTCGCAGATAGGGTCGACCACTCTGGATGTTGAGCACCCCGCTCACCCGCAGACCCCAGCCGATGTCGACGTTGGACTGGACCCGGAACATGTGGGTCCGGTCCCCGTTCAGCAGGTGGTCGGAGTTGTACCAGTCGACGGGATCGGAGCCCGTGTCGGCAGTGAACGGCTGCAGTCCCTGACCCAGGTCGCCGTCATCGTGGGGCCTGGGGTTGATGCCCTTTGTCTTGGAGTAGGTGTAGGAGGCCATCAGGTCCCAACCGTCGGTGTAGCGCTTCCTGAAGGTCAGGATCGCACCCTTGTACTCGAGGTAGTACTTGGCGCCGGGCGCCGCCAGCGAGCCTGGCCCGGGCCCGTTACCCTTGCGCAGCGTCGGCTCGACGAGGACCTCGCACAGCTCGATCTGATCGACTTCCTCGGTCCATGGATCGTCCCAAAAAAACGGCTCGCACACACCGTCGTCGTCGATCTGCCAGCCGATCATGTTTTTCTGGTCCTTGTACACGAGCTGGGCGCCGATGGCGTAATCGTTGCCGAGCTGCTGGTCGAAGGACAGCCCATACTGCCAGGCGGAGGGGTTCTTCAGATTGGGGTCGAGCAGGTCCTGAGGGTTCGGGGACGGCGTTGACGAAACGAGGTACTGCCACGGGTACACGAACCACACCTGCATGGCTCCCCTTTCGGGAGGCGGGGCGTACCAGGAGGCCGAGCCCGCTCCGTCAAAGTACTGGCCAACGAAACCCCGAAGCACGGTTTTCCCGTCCCCCTTGGGGTTCCAGGCGAAGCCGAGGCGCGGTGCCCAATTCTTCCACGAAATCATGTCCACTCCCGGGATGGTTTCGCCCGTCTCGTCGCCGGTCCACCACTCGAGCTTTGGGAAGTCCGGGATCCGACCCTCCTGGTCGTCGTAGCGCACACCGACATCGATCGTCAGCCGGTCACTGATCTGCCACGAGTCCTCCACGAACGCCGCCTTCGTCGTGGTCTCCGCGCCGTAGACCATGGGCGGATCGAGTAAGAACCGGAAGGACCAGTAGTCGTACCAATAGAATGCCGCGCTCGGCGGCTGCTTCCACCTGAAGCTGGAACGGAACGACCGCCTCTCGCCGAGGCCCTCGTTGTACTGGACGCCGAACTTGAACTCGTGGCTCCCCGCGAAGAACTCGTCGGCAAAGTGCGTCACCACCGCGTCGGCCTGGGTGTACTCTTCCTTGCGGCCGTGGAACCACCATGTCCCGTTGAGCCAAAGGTCGGGGCCTTCGTGGGTGGCATCTTGCAGCAACTCCTCGTCACTGCCGGTTCGCGAATCGAAATTCTGGTCACGGTTCCAGGTCCCGGCCCGCACGTTGAGCAGGGTCCGGTCCGTCATGACCCAGGTGTAATCCCCCGTGAGCATGGTGGTGTCGATGTCGGTCACCATCACGGCCGCCAAGTCCGTGTACATGGTCGGCGCGGGCACGATGTCATCGGTCGCCGTGTGCCCCCTGAGATCGAGGCGATGGCTTTGGCCGGGCTGCGCCGTGACCTTGAGGTCGTAGCGGTCGGTGGTCGTGCCGGTACCGTCGAGTCCGGCGACGTTGCTGGGACCCACGATGTTGACCTTCTGGAACTGAGCGGCGGCGAAGAACCACAGCTTGTCGCGGATGATCGGCCCCCCCAGGGTGGCGCGGGTATCGTAATAGTCGTCGACGGTGTAATGGCCCGCCGGATCCCACAGGCGGTAGTCATGAAGTTCCTCGGGATCCAGCTCGACATTCGGGTCGACCAGGCTGTCGTTCATCAGGTAGGCCGTGACCGCACCGTGGAAGGTGTTGGTCCCGGATTTGGTGACTAGGTTGTACACGTTGCCCAGGGTGCTGCCGTACTCCGCCCCGGCCCCAAAGCCCTTGAGGGAAGTCTCCATCACGATGTCGGGGTTGATGTTCCAGCCCAGCCAGCCTCCCTCGGGAGAGGCGAGGTTGAGACCGTCGATGTTCCACTGCTCGGACGTCGCGTTGCCGCCGTAGCCCGAGAAGTAGGGGCTTCCCTCGTCGGGCTGACTCATCGCCGGCGCCACCGAGATGATGTCGTAGAAGTTGTTGCGCGTCGGAAGGGCCTCGACGAACTCGGCGTCATAGTTGGTGGTCACGCTGGTGCTCACGGCGTCCACCAGGGGGGTCTCGCCGGTCACGGCGATCTCCCCGGCGAAGGTCTCCGGCTGCATGCGGAAGGTCACCGACGCAACGCCGTCGATCGACACCCTGACGTTTGCGACCTCCTGAGGTATGAAGCTCACGATCGAGGCTGAAAGCGAATAGCGGCCGACCGGCAGGGCGCTGTATCTGAAATTCCCCTGAGCGTCGGTCACCGCAACGCGCTCCGCTCCCGGGATCGGGTCTCCGGTGAGTTTCACCGTCACGCCCGGCAGCGCCTGTCCCTCGTGATCGGTCACCTCACCCTGGATGGAGCCGGTGATCTGGGCGAACCCGTTGACACTTGACAGCACAAACACGGCGATCACCAGCCATCGAACTCGCACTTTCATCTCGAACCTCCTCCCTGCCCTCCCTCGGTGGGCACTAGGTGTTCCTCCCGTTGATCGTGAGACGACCTCTCGCGACCGACCATGCGTACCGAACTCGCGACAAACGGACTCGCCATCGCATGCCGTTTGTCCCAACCTCGGCCTCCTCTCCGTCCCTCGACGCGTCATAACTTGACCGACCGACCGGTACACTTATATAGTTACTTACATCGGATGTCACGATTAGTCAAGGGACGTCGAACAAGGTAGGATGGCGAATGGCTGGGGAATCCGAAATTCGACAAAAAGTCGCGACGAATGCGCATGCGCCCCAAATCCGCCGGCGTCCGAGCCGGCGCATCGAGATCATGCGCCGATCGGCCCATCTGTTTCTGGAAAAGGGGTTCGAGATCACCTCGCTTGTCGACATCGCGGAGGCCAACGGGATCAGCAAGGCCGGGCTGTACTACCACTTCAGCAGCAAGCAGGACCTGCTGGCCGCCATCATCAACTACGGCCACGAGATCCTCGAGGTCGAGTTCGAAAAGCAGCTCGCCGATTGCAGCACCGACGAGGACGCGCTGCGCCGTCTGATCTACACCTACGCCGTGATCATCACCCGCCGTGACGACGCCGCCTACGCAAACCTCGCGGTCGAGGAGATGAAGTCGCTGCTGCCGGCGGACCAGGAGCAGATAGCAGAGCGCAAGCGCGCGTTCCTCGGCCGCATCCGCGAACGGCTGGAACGCCTCGCGGCGGCCGGCAAGCTCCGCGACGTCGACATCACGGCCGCCACCCACACCCTGGCCGGCATGGTCCTCTGGCTCCCCAAGTGGTATCGACAAACCGGGCGGTTGTCGGCAAGTGAGATGGCGAACGAGATCACCAATCTCGCCATGCACGCAGTACTGCCGGATGGCAGCTAGCACCGCGCCCGGCGATCAGCGACGGCCGCCTCAGCGGCACGATGTTTGGTCAGCGGCAGACGAACACTGAATGCTAGACTGTCGTGCCAGTGCGGATGATGAGCGGAGACAACTCCAAACCCATGACATCAGAAGGTCGCAACCGCCGTTGGGTAGTCATTGCCGTCAGCGTCGCGGTGGTGATCGCGAGCGCCTACCTCGTTCTCCGCTCCCCGCCGGGCGCCAGGTCAGTGGCTCCGAATACCGTGGAGACAACCGTCACCCCGGCTCTATCCCCGACACTGGAAAGAGCTCCGGTAGCCCTCAACGTCATCCTGATCACCCTCGACACCCTCCGGTCAGACCGGATTTCGTGCTACGGCTCGGACCTCGTGGACACGCCGAACATCGACGCGTTCGCCGCGGAAGGCGTCCGCTTCACCAACGCGGCGAGCACGGTGCCCTTCACCCTGCCGGCGCACGCGTCGATCATGACCGGCCTCTACCCGCCCGGCCACGGGGTCCGCGAGAACGTAGGCTACGTTCTCGATGATCGCTACCCGACGCTCGCCGAGCTGCTCGGGAACGGCGGTTGGGCCACCGGCGGGTTCGTGAGCGCTTTCGTTCTCGACGGCAAGTGGGGGATCGGACGCGGGTTCGACGAGTACGTCGACGACTTCGATTTGCAGGAGATGGAAACCGCCAACATGAGCTCGGTTCAGCGCGACGGTGCGGAAACCGTGGCCGCCGCCGTGACCTGGCTCGACCAACAGCCCGCCGACCGGCCGTTCTTCCTCTGGCTCCACCTCTATGACCCCCACGAGCCGTACACGCCGCCGGAGCCATTCAATTCACGTTATCCGGGCCGACCGTACGACGGCGAGGTGGCCTACACGGACTCACTCGTCGGCGAGTTCCGGCGCGCCCTCGACGAACGGGATCTTCTTGACGACTCGCTGGTCATCGTCACCAGCGATCACGGCGAGGGGCTCGGCGACCACGGTGAGGAGTTCCACGGCTTCTTCGTGTACGACTCGACGATTCACGTTGCTCTGATCATCAAGCCTCCCTCGAGGTTCGGCGCAGGCCGGGTCGTGGATCGGCCGGTGAGCCACGTCGACCTCGTGCCGACCATCCTCGACCTTGTGGGCCAGCCCCTACCCGACGACGTCCAGGGGCGTAGTCTGGCGCCTTTGATCGCCGGCGAGGATGTGACGTGGGACCGACCGGTGTACTCGGAATCTCTGTATCCGCTGCTTCACTACGGGTGGGCGCCCCTTCGGGCCCTCCGCGCGGACCGGTTCAAGTTGATCGACGCCCCTCGCCCGGAGCTCTTCAATCTCGAGGACGATCCGAGCGAGGATCAAAACCTCTACGAGCGGGAGTCCCTTCGATCGGACGAAATGGAGGTCGCACTCGGAGAACTCCGGCACCACATCGAGATCCACGATCAGCCTGACGAAGCTCGACCGGAGCTCGACGAAGCGACGCTCGCACAGCTGCAGGCACTCGGCTACGTGGCGGGCCAGGGCGGGGTCGACGTGGAGGATGAGGAAGAACGTGAGCGCGCCGATCCCAAGGACCGCCTCCAGCTCCACCAGATGATCATGGCCGCCCAGAGCATGATGGCGAGCGATGAGCTTGAAACGGCTGAGAGCGTGCTCGGTCAGGTCCTGGCAGAGGACGACGCGATCCTCGATGCACACCAGATGATGGGACAGATCTCGAGCTCACAGCACCATCCCGACGACGCGATCCGTCATTTCCGGCGGGCTCTCGAGCTGAACCCCAACCACGAGCGATCACTCTACGGCCTGGCCTCGGCCTATGCGGCACTCGAGAGGTACGACGAGGCGGTGGTCGGGTTCCAGCGCATTCTGGATCTCACAGGCGGAGATGCTCGGGCGTCGCTCGCCATCTCCGACATCTATGTCGAGCTCGGGCGCTTTGACGACGCCGCAGCGGTGCTCGAGGAAGCTGCTGCACAAGGCGATGCGTCACCATACTTCACTAACGCCCTCGGCGAGGTGCGCGTCGAGCAGGGTCGCGACGACGAAGCGATGCCCCTGTTCCAGCGGGCTATCGCCGAAGATGAGGGGTACGCCCTGCCTCATTTCAATCTCGGGGTGCTCTACGAGGAGAGAGGGGACCTCGGTCCGGCTGTCGCGGAGTACGAGCGGGCGCTCGAGCTCGCTCCCACCTTCTACAAGGCACAGTTCAACCTCGGCAAGCTTTTGGCCTCGACGGGCGATGTCGATCAGGCCCGCCAGCTGTGGGAAGGGTCGATCGAGTCCTACCCGGAATTCGTCCAGGGCCGGTACTACCTCGCCAAGCTGCTCATGGACACGGGCGGCAGTCTCGTGCGAGCCGAGGTTCTCGTCAGAGAAGGGATCGAGCTCGACCCCGAGCACGAGGAAGGACCGCTCGGGTACTACGTGCTCGCCGACATCCTCAACCGAACCGGCCGTCCCGCCGAAGCCCAGCAGGCGGTGGCCGTCGGGCGCCAGATCCAGTCGCAACAGAACTGAGGAGGGGGAATTCGTGTCCGAAACCGTCATTCACTCCGAACCCGCCCGCATCAACGCCAACGGCGTTGAGCTGGTTTACGATACCTTCGGCACGCCGGACAAACCGGCAATCCTCCTGGTCATGGGCCTCGGCGCCCAGATGATCGATTGGAAGGACGAGTTCTGCTCCCTGCTTGCCGGGAGGGGTTTTCGCGTCATCCGGTTCGACAACCGGGACGTCGGCCAGTCGACGCGATACACCAAGGGGGGCCGGCCGCAGATCGGCGAAATGCTCGAGGCCATGCAGCGCGGCGAGGCCGTCGAGGCGCCCTACCTGCTGACGGATCTGGTGGAAGACGCCGTCGGCCTGCTCGATGCCCTCGGCGTCGAAAAGGCGCACGTCGTGGGCCTCTCGATGGGCGG